>QMME01000224.1 GCA_003647095.1 Deltaproteobacteria bacterium | reverse complement strand
AGCCGCTGCGGGACGTTTCTTTCTGTTACCCATGGGCAATCGCCTCCCTCCCGGAAGCTCGTACCTCCGCCTGGCTCACTTGCTGGTGGCCACGAAGACGCCGTCCCATTCCTCCGGGGGCGGATGCTGTTGCATGTGCCGGCAGCGTTCCGCAAACAACCGGGCCACGGGATCCTCGGGCAACTCGAGCAGCAGGCGCAAGGCCTCCTGGAAATGCCGCCGGCGATACTCCTGCAGGGCCTGCTCGAAGGTGGAGATCCAGTCATCCGGGCCGGGCTGCGGCGGACCCTTGTGTATCAGTTCGTAGATATCCACCGGCAACTGCTTGCCCTTCACCCGCACCGAATCCACCAGGCGACAGGTGAAGTGCCCCCCCACCGCCTGGCGAGTGGACTGGCTGATGAGGATGTGAGTGCCGTAGGCCTTGTTGAGACCTTCCAGGCGCGAGGCCAGGTTGACGTTGTCACCGATGACGGTGTAGTCGAAGCGGCTGGCCGAACCCATGTTGCCCACCGACACTTCGCCGGTGTTGATGCCGATGCCGATCTCCAGCGTCGGCAGGCCGCGGGCCTCCCACTGCTCGTCGAGCCGGCGCAATTGCTCCATCATCTCCAGGGCCGCCCGGCAGGCCGAATGGGCGTGATCGGCGAAGGGTACCGGTGCCCCGAAGAAGGCCATCAGCGCGTCGCCGATGTACTTGTCCAGGGTACCCTGGTTGGCGAAGACGATCTCGGTCATGGGAGTGAGGTACTGGTTGAGCAGTTCGGTAAGGGCCCCGGGATCGAGCTTCTCGCTGATGGTGGTGAAACCGCGAATGTCGGAAAACAACACCGTCAGCTCGCGCCGTTCCCCGCCCAGCTTCAACTTGCTGGTGTCGCGCAGCACCTCGTCGATTACTTCGCGCGACAGGTAGAACTGGAAGGCGTGGCGGATGCGCGTCTTCTCGCGCTCCTCGGTGGCATAGCGCCACACCGCCAGGGCGATGAACTGCACCACCATGAAGATCTCGGGCAGGACGGCATGGGACTGGATGTCGGCCAGAAACAGGCAGTAGTCGCCGGCGACCGTGGCCACCATCATGGCCAGCACCACCAGCAGGCCCACGGTCAGGCGCAACTTTCCCAGCAACCAGGACAACAGCACGCCCGCCAGCAACATGAAGGCGGCCTCGTACAACCAGAAAAGCTGCGGCCGGAGCATGTACTCGCCACGGATGACGTTCTCGATGGTGGTGGCATGAATCTCCACTCCCGGGAAGGAAGTCTCGAAGGGGGTGGGACGCAGGTCGTAGATGCCCATGGTGGTGGCTCCCACCAGAACGACCTTGTCCCTTACCGCCCGGCAGGCCTGCCGGCCGCTGTCGCCGGCGGGCAGGGCGGCGGGATCTCGTCCTTCCAGGCCGATGAGATCCGCGGCCGACAGGTGGCGGAAGGTCTTGGAACCACCGTAGTAGTTGAGCCGGAAGCGCACCGCCGACTCCACCGGAATCTGCCGGTGTCCGGGGCCGGGCATGCCCAACGGACCCAGGTACAGGCCCAGGTGCCCGGGATAGTAGGTCTTGCCATCCAGGGTATCGACCAGCAACTCGATGGGTTGCCCGTACCACAGCGACAGGACCTTCAGCGACAGGGCGGGCAGGTACTCGTAGGCGGTCTTTTTCTTGCCGTCCGGGCCGGTCCGGGAATGGGGAAAGCACATCACCAGCGGCACCCGCCGGTAGATGCGATCACGATCGGGAACCTGGTTGAAGTAGCCGAAGTAATCGGTGCTCTCGCCCAGTTCCTTGATGTTCGCTCTTACTCCCACCGGCCGCAGGAAGCGCCCGCAAGCCTGCTCCGGGTTCAGCTGCCGGGCGGGAACCAGGTAGCCGATGGCCGAGTAGGCGATGTCTTCCAACTCGCTGCTGGTCACCTCCTTGATGTCGAGGCCGTGCAACTCGGATTTTTCCAGGAAGAAGAAATATCCCAGCACCACGTTGCCGGCCTCCTCGACGGCCTTGGCAAACCGCCGGTCTCCCTGCACCCGCTGCCGGGTCTGCTCGAGCAGGGCCAGGTAACTCTGGTCGGCACCGGGCAGCCGGCGGTACTGCTCCAGCAGGCCGGCCACCACGGGCTCGATGCGCGAGGCATCGGGCTCGGCGAAGATCATGTCGAAGCCGATCACCCGTGCCCCGCAGTGTTTCAACTGGCGTACCAGCACCGCCAGCTGGGCCCGCGGCCAGGGCCACATGCCCAGCTTGCGTACCGAGCGTTCGTCCACCGCCACGATTACCACGTGGGCGTCTTCCTGGAACCGGGCCGGGTCTCGTCCACCGCGCAGGATGAACTTGCCGTCCAGCCAGGAGTTTTCCAGGTGGACCACGGGATTGCCGCTGTCGCTGGCCTGGAAGCCGTCGAAGTGGTACTTGACCAGGAGGAAAACAGCCGTCACCAGCAAACCCAGCCGGAAAGCGGTCAGGTGCAACCGCAACCTCGCTCCCTGTTGCTGTGCCATCCCGGCGAGCTTACGGGAGGGGGTTGCTGCAGTCAAATGAAGCACCGGGCCACAGGCGCTGCCGTCCGGGCACCTTGCCCGGGATCGCTTGACAAGCTGCGGGCGGCTCTGCTATGCACGGTTTACGATTGAGATATTCTTGCGCAAACAGGCCCTTTTGTATGTCCCGGCAGGGAGGTTGTCATGGCAGTGGCTGACCAGAAGGAGTCGGGGGTGGACATCGACAGGCTGGAAGCCGACTTCAAGGCCGATCCGGGCAACTTCGTGCCCCTGGCCAAGGCCTACCTGGAACGCAACCTGCCGCTGCAGGCCATCCAGGTATGCCGGCAGGGGCTGAAGCACAACCCCAACGCCCCCAAGGGGCTGCTGGCGCTGGGCATGGCCTATTACCAGGCCTTCGACGACGCCAATGCCGAGAGCACCCTACGCAAGGTCCTCAAGCATTCGCCCGACGCCGCCGTGGCCCATCGCGCCCTGGGAGAGATTTTCCTGGAGCGCGGCCAGGAACAGAAGGCCATGGCCGAGTTGGCCCGGGCCCTGGAGATCGAGCCGGCCGACCCGCATACCCGTCAACTGCTGCAGGCCCTGGGCGAGAAGGTACCCAATCTCCCCGGTGAAAACGGTCGGCCCCGGGATGCCTGGCCGGTACGGACCACCCCGCTGGTACAGGAACCGGCCAGGTCGATCTGGCCCACCGTGGGACAGGTGCTGGCAGTGGCGGCGGTCATGGCCCTGGTAATCGTCTGGTACCGCCACCACGTCGACATCCGCATGCAGATCCGGCAATACCAGGAGAAGGCGGCCGCGGCCATTCCCACCGATAACTACGACCGGCTCCTGGAAGCCGAGAAACAGCTCCAGGCGGCCTATGCGCTGGACGGAGAAGAGGTGCGTACGGTGGTCAAGCTGGCCACGGTGCAGTCGTACCTGTGGACCGATCACGCCCGGGAAGATCGCCGCCAGAACGTGGCCCGGCTGGCGGCCTGGATGGAAGAGGAGCAGTTGCCCAACCCGGAGCGTTTCTCCACCCAGGCGCTGTTGCAGATCTTCGACGGCAAGGCCGAGGCGGCCGAGAAGTTCCTCACCGGGGTCATCGAGCAGGCCATCAACACAAAGGACATCTTCCTGGATGCCAGCGTCTTCGGCACCCGGGCCCTGGCCCGGCTGCGCCAGGGCATGTTGAAGGAGGCCCGCGAGGACTACTCCCGGGCGGCGCGCTTCTCCAGCGACACCCCGCATTACCAGGTGTACTTCGCCGACACCTACCTGCGCGAGGGCAACCTGGGACGGGCCCTGCGCTACTTCAAGGACGCCCTGCGCTCCAATCCCGCTCACGTGCTGGGCAACCTGCGCCTGGCCTACGCCATCATCCAGTCGGGCAAGCAACTGCCCCGGGCCCGCAAGATCATCGAGGAGTACCTGGATTCCCAGCGCCATCCCGACAGCGAGTTCTCCCCTCCCCTGAACGGCTTGCGCTACCTGGTGCGAGGCGAACTGGCCCTGGTCAACAAGGATGTCCCCGCCGCCAACGAGTGGGCCCGCAAGTCCCTGGAGGCCTTCGACAGCAGCGCCGAGGCCCACGGCCTGGCCGGCCGCCTGGCGGCGCTGAACAAGGACGCCGCCACGGCCAACGCCGAGTTTTCCCGAGCCATCGAACTGGATCCCTACCAGCCCAAGATCTACTTCGATCGCGCCGAGAGCATGTTCGCGCTGGGTGACACCAGCGGCGCCATCGAGAAGCTACGCCAGTTCGAGCAGCACATGAAACCCACCGTGGCCTACCACGTGAAGCTGGGTCAGCTGTACATGCGCCTGGACGACCTGCAGTCGGCCATGAACGAATTCCAACAGGCGGTCAAGGTCGACGAACTCAGCCCCGATGCCCGCTTCCACGTGGCCCTGTGCTACAAGGCCCAGGGAGAGAAGCTCGGCTCCGACAAGAAAAACAAGGGGCAGAAACTGGCCCTGTACAACCAGGCCCGGCAGTGGTTCGAAGAGACCCTCATGCTACCCGGCGGCGAGCGGGGCGAGGTCTACCGGGAGATGGGTCGCATTTACCTCGACAGCGAGGACCCGGACAACGCCCTGGATTCCCTGGGCAAGGCGGCCATGATGATGCAGAAGGCCGGCGAGCCGGGCAGCAAGATCGCCGCGGTGTTCGAGGACGTGGCCCGGGTGTTCAAGTACCTGGGTGGCACCGAGGGAGAGAAACAGGAAAAAATCTACCTGATGAAAGCCAAGGGCCTGCGCGAGGGCAAGACGCTCGAGGAAGTGGAAAAAGAGGCCCAGGAACAAGCCAAGCGGGAAGCCAAGAAAAAGCGCCGCCGCCGGCGCGGACGCCGCCGGCGTTGAGGAACGGGGGCGGGTATCCGGTGTAACCCGGGAAGGACGGCAACGGCGGTCCTTCCCGTTTTTTTTTAGCTGCTCATGAAAAAGGCCTGCACGTCGCTACTGGTATTGCTGCTGCTGGCGCCCGTGACCCGCGCCGGGGAAGGATTTTCCCTGTCGCTGGGCCTGGGCGGGGGAGTATGGCACCTGCCCGAGGATTCCCTGAACGACAGCCTGCGCCAGGTTGGCCGTTCGGACGGCAACCTGCTCACCGGCACCCTGTCCTCGGGCCTGGCGGTACGCCTTTCCTTCGCCTACAACATCCTGGGCTGGGCCACGATCGAGGCGGGTTTTACCGGCCATGGCTGGAACCTCGGGGGGGCCGACATCGGAGGTTCCGGCCACGTCGCGGTCGTGGCCCACTTTCACCCCCTGCAGTTGTGGTGGCCCGAGCGTCGCTGGGACGCCACCGTGTTCCTGGGCGGAGGTTACACCATGCTGGGCGGCGGCCACCAGGACGACAACATCAACCGTGGCCTCGAGGGAGGCCTGCTGGAGTGCGTGTGGTCCGGGCGTTTTTTCATCGAGGACTGGCTGTCGGTGGGCGTCGACCTGCGCATCGTAATCCCGTTTTTCGAGACCTGGATCGTCGACTGGGGAGACATCGAGTTTTCCCTCTCCTCTTCTCCTCCGGCGCTGTTCACCCAGATACTGGCGGTGACCACCTTCCATTTCCTCCCCGCAAGTGAATAGCGTAAAATCAGTTAGTTAAGTCGATCAGGCGTCGTTTTCTTGACTAGTCCTACATTGTGGGATATTGTAGGTACAGGTCGGACGTTCGCGAGTCTCCCTCCTTCTCGCGGCGGCCGCTCCCAGCCGAAAGGGCGAGCGCGCACTCGCCCTTTTTTCCTGTTCGCGCTATCCTCGCCGGCAGACCGGAAAACCCCCGGAGGTAGTCGATGAGAAACCTGTTGCTGGTCATGCTGGGCCTGTTGCCGGCCCTGGCCACACCGGCCCGGCCGGCGGTGAGCCCTTACCTGAAACTGCTCGAACGCTCCCCGCGCCTGGCCCGGGCCTACCGGCAGCTGCCCCCGGTCCTGTCATCGCGACTGTTGCGCCGGCCCCGGCAGACCCTGGTAGGCGTGCTGGTGAAGAGCACTGACGGGGGCAGCCTGCGCCGGGCGGTGGCGTCCCTGGCGGGATGGGCCGGCCGGGCCGTGGGAGACATCGTGCCGGTGCGTCTGCCGCTCGAGCAACTGGGCGAGTTGGCCGCCCTGCCCGGTGTCGTCCGCATCGAGGGACGACCACCGCGCCGGTTGTTGCTCGACATCAGTCGTGCCGAGGTGCGGGCCGACCTGGTGGAACAGGGCACGGAGCCCCTGCCCCCCCTCGACGGCAGCGGGGTGCTGGTGGCCCTGGTGGACACTGGCGTCGATTACGACCATCCCGATCTTTCCGCGGAGAGCAGCCGGGTGCTGCGCATCTGGGACCAGTTCGTGGCCTCGGGACAGCCGCCCCCGGGCCAGAGCCAGGGGGCGCTGTGCGATCGCCGCAGCATCCTCAGGAAAAGCTGCGACTCCATCGACATCGTCGGCCACGGTACCCACGTCACCGCCACCATGGCCAGCTCAGGCACCAGCTACCGGGGCATGGCCCCGGGTGCCGGCATCGTGGCGGTGGCCTCGATCGATTTCACCCTGCTGGTCGACTCCGTGGCCTGGCTGTTCGACCAGGCCGACGAGTTGGGCCGCCCCATGGTGGTCAACCTCTCCCTGGGCGGCCACTACGGGCCCCACGACGGCAGCTCGCTGGAGT
>QMME01000223.1 GCA_003647095.1 Deltaproteobacteria bacterium | reverse complement strand
GTCGCTGCTGGAACAGGCGTTGCCGTCATCGCAGGGAGTACCGTCGGGTTTGGGAGGGTTGGAACACACTCCCGTGGACGGATTGCAGGTGCCGGCGTCGTGACACTGGTCGAGTGCCGTGCATACCACCGGATCAGATCCACTGCAGCTACCCGACTGGCAGGTATCGGTCTGGGTGCACAGGTCACCGTCATCGCAGGCAGAGCCGTCGGGTTTGGCCGGGTCGGAACACACCCCGGTCGCGGGATTGCAGGTTCCGACGTCATGACATTGATCGAGCGCCGTGCACACCACCGGGTCGGCACCGCTGCAAACACCAGCCTGGCAGGTGTCGGTCTGGGTGCACAGGTCGCCGTCGTCGCAGGGCGAGCCGTCGGGCTTGGCCGGATCGGAACACGCTCCCGTGGCCGGGTTGCAGGTTCCGGCCAGGTGACACTGGTCGAGTGCCGTGCACACCACCGGATCGCTACCGGTACAGGTGCCCGACAGACAGGTATCGGTCTGGGTGCACAGATCACCGTCATCGCAGGCAGAGCCGTCGGGCTTGGCGGGGTTGGAACATGCTCCCGTGGACGGATTGCAGGTTCCGGCGTCATGACACTGGTCAAGCGCGGTGCACACCACCGGATCGGTACCACTGCAGACACCCGCCTGGCAGGTGTCGGTCTGGGTACACAGATTGCCATCGTCACAGGCGGAACCATCGGGCTTGGCCGGGTCGGAACACGTTCCCGTAGCCGGGTTGCAAGTGCCGGCGTCGTGGCATTGATCGAGCGCGGTGCAGACCACCGGGTCGGCCCCGGTACAGATCCCCGCCTGGCAGGTGTCGGTCTGGGTACAAGCGTCGCCATCGTCGCAGGGCGAGCCGTCGGGCTTGGCCGGATCGGAGCACACCCCCGTGTCCGGGTTGCAGGTACCGGCCTGGTGGCATTGATCGAGGGCGCTGCAGGTAACCGGGTTGCTGCCCACGCAAGTGCCACTCAGGCAGGTGTCGGTCTGGGTACACAGGTTACCGTCGTCGCAGCCGGCGCCGTCGGGCTTGGCGGGATTCGAGCAGTTTCCGGTGGCCGGATTGCAGGTGCCGACATCATGGCAACTGTCCAGTGCCGTGCACACCACCGCATTGCCGCCGGTGCAGACACCACCCTGGCAGGTGTCGGTCTGGGTGCACAGATCACCGTCGTCACAGGCCGTGCCATCGGGCTTGAGGGGATTGGAACACACGCCGGTGGCGGGATTGCAGGTACCTGCGTCGTGGCACTGGTCCAGCGCCGTGCACACCACCGGATCGGTGCCGGTACAGCTGCCACCCGAACAGACATCGGTCAGGGTGCAGGCGTTGCCGTCGTCGCAGGGGGCATTGTTGTCCTGGTTGTAGCAGCCGTTCTGCGGGTGGCAGCCGTCATCGGTGCAGGGATTGTTGTCATTGCAATCGAGTGGGCTGCCGGCCACGCACAAGCCTCCCTGGCAGGTCTCGGCGCCGTCGCAGACGTTGGCGTTGTCGCAGTCACCATCGACACTGCAGGCCCCGCAGCCGGGATCGTCGGTATCGGTCAGGGTGTCGCAGTCGTTGTCGAGACCGTCGCCACACATGGCATCTCCCTGCGGTCCTTCGAAGATACCGGGGTTGACGGCGGCGTTGCTGTCGTCACAGTCCAGCCCCCCACACTGTGAAGCTTCGAAGTCGTCTCCGTCGGCATCGAGGGGTACCCCCACGCAGGTGCCGTTGAAGCAGGTGTCGTTCATGGTGCAGTCGATACCGTCGTCGCAACTGGCGGTGTTGGGGGAATTGAGGCAGGAGCCCGAGGCGGAATCGCAGCTGTCATCGGTACAGGGATTACCGTCGTCACAGTTCCTGGGAGTTCCCGGTTGGCAAGCTCCGTCCGCGCACTGGTCGTCCAGGGTGCAGGGATCGCCGTCGTCGCACAGGGCATTGTTGGGGTCGTTGACGCAACCTCCCCGGGCCGGGTCGCAACTGTCATCGGTACAGACGTTACCGTCGTCACAATCGGGAGCCTGGCTGCCGCCCTGGCACTGGCCGCCGGCGCATACGTCGCCGGCGGTACAGGGATTGCCGTCGTCACAGGCGGCGGTATTGTTGCTGTGCAGGCAGCCGCTGGTGGAATCGCAGCTGTCGTCGGTACAGGGGTTGCCGTCCTCGCAATCCAGGGTATCGGCGCCGGGCTGACAGACTCCTCCGGAACAGGTATCACCCACGGTACAGGCGTCGCCGTCGTCGCAGGGAATGCTGTTGTTGACATGGGAGCAGGCTCCGCTGGCGGGATCGCAGCTGTCGTCGGTGCAGGGGTTGGCATCGTCGCAATCCACCGCCACGCCCTGCTGGCAGGCGTTGTTGATACAGCGTTCCTGGCCGGTGCAGGCATCGTGATCGTCACAGTCGCTGTCGCTCTCACAAGCATGGCACAGCGGGTCGTCGCCATCGGTGAGACCATTGCAGTTGTTGTCCCAGCCGTCGTTGCAGGTCTGCGGCTGTCCCGAACCCTCGAAGGCACCCGGATGTACATCAACCTGGGTATCGTCGCAGTCAGTACCACCACAGGCCAGCGGCTGGTAGCCGTCACCATCTTCGTCCAGGGGTACGCCCAGGCAGATGCCGTTGCGGCAGGTATCACCCATGGTGCAGGCATCCTGGTCATCGCAGGCCCCTTCCGACAGCTTTATGTTGATGCAACCCCGGCCGCGTTGGCAGACATCATTGGTGCAGGGATTGTTATCGGCGCAGGCCTCGGAGGAAGCAGGCTGTTCATCGATCTGGCCGTCACAATTGTTGTCGAGACCGTCGCACAGTTCCACTCCTCCGGGATAGATTTCGGGATCGGCATCGTTGCAATCTTCACCTCCGCAGGCGGCATCGTCGAAGCCGTCCTGATCGGCGTCCACGCAGGTGGCGGCGCAACTGCCACCCACGCAACCCAGTTCCGGAGGGCAGACATTGCCGCAGCTGCCGCAGTTGTCCCGGTCTCCCTGGAGGTTGATCTCACAGCCGTTGGCCTGGTCACCGTCGCAATCCTCCCAGCCCAGCTGGCAGGCGCTCAACAGGCATTGGCCTTCCTGGCACACGGCGGTGGCATTGGGAAATTCGCAGGAGTTGTCGCAGCCGCCGCAGTTGGCCAGGTCGTTCTGGGGATTGACACACTCATCGTGGCAGATGATCTGCCCTTCCTCGCAAACCAGGTAGAAGCTGACTATCTGCTGGGCGCGCACGCACTCACCATCCTCGAAATGGTCGCACAGGGGCACTCCGTCGACCTCGGCCACAATGCCCGCCTCACCTACCGTACTCGAACCCAGGAAGGCACTGGCCCGGCCGTCGGTGTCGCTGGGCACCCCGGGTTGCTCGACCATGTCCACGTAGTTGCCACCCTGGTTGCGGGAGGAAAACACCTTGATCTCGGCGCCCTGCATGGGAGTGCGAGCGGCACCCTCGGTGTAGACCCAGACACTGACCTCGGCCTCGGGCTTGCCGCTGGCGGGGATGACGTCGGGTTCCACCCGCAGCTCGCCCACCACCTTGGCCTTGATAGCCCCGCCGTTGCAGTCGCAGCCCGTCGAACCTATTCCGGCCAGCAGCAGCCCGGCAACCAGGGACAACAGGTGACCGAAACCCACCGTGCTCGATCGCAACCATGGTGTGGCCATGTTCTCGCCTCCCGTAGGGGTTCTGTCCTTATTCTAAGATGTTTTCAGAGTTTCTGACAAGCCGCTGGCTCCGGATAATCCTACCTACCGACCACCTGTCCGGAAACAGTACGGCAACATGTCTTTGACTTACGTGTAAGACCCCCGGCGACCAAGCTTACCGAGGAAGGCAGGTTCAGATACGGCACTCCTGCACCAGGCGGATGGGAATGACGGTCTTTTCCCCGGCGCTTATCGAACCACTGCCGCAACCGCAACCGGCTACGCTACTCGAGGCCATGGCCTCCAGGTAGAACATGAAGGATCCCGGCGGCAGGTTCTCGACGACGATGGTGATCGTGGTGGTGTCGGTTACCGGAGTCTCGCTGGAGACCACCATGTCACTACCGTAATCCAGCACGCTCTTGGGGGCATCCGGGCCCAGGAAATCTTCACACACTGCTTGCGAGTTGTCGGACAGAGTGGTCGGCAGTACGTAGTAGCGCACACTGGTCGTACCCGCGGGCAGATCGCGCGGGGAAAACTGCAGGGCCAGTTCCATCCGCCCCGTGCCGCCCCCGCATCCAGGACCCAGGGCGCCCAGTACCAGCGCCAGGCTCAGAGACAGGCGGGCTACCCAGATGGCACGATGCTGGAGCATTTTCACCTTCCTCCGCTTCAGCGGACGATGAGAACCGCCTGCCCGGTGTCCGGCTGGCCGGCCCCGCCACCGGAGACGGCGAAATAGGTACCCACTGCCGCTCCGGCCACCCCCACTCCAACCAATGTCCAGAACCACCAGGCCTTGAGCAGCGGTGTACGGCGGGCTCCCTCGGGCACCTTGCCCTCCATGAGGTTGACACGAAACGTCAGCGGTTGCTTGGGACTTCCGGCGTTGGCCACCCAACGCCCCTTCTTGTCGGTGCCGGCCAGATAGTAGTCCACGAAAAGCTCTACCTCGTCAGTCACCGTCCAGATGAAAGGAATGTAGCCCACGTAGGTGCGGGCCCCCTTGCCGGATGATTTCCGGGGAACCATGTCTGCAGAGGAGTACTCCGGGTCGCCCCGGCGCCGGAAATAGACGCGTAGCTTGTTGAGGCGACCATGGATATCAACCACGTAGGCACGCACCTCGATGCGCTCCGCGGCCGGCAGCTGTTGCAGCGGCGTATGTTTCATGATGACCCGCTCGCGGCTGCGCACCGTCTCCTTGACCTTGTTGAAAAAGTTGAGAATCTTGGGCGAAGTAAGCAAGGGGTTCATCTCGTAGTTGGGATTCACCTTGAGCAACAACTCGAAGGCCCGTTGGGCGTACTTCTTCTGTCCCTGGATGATGTAGATGGAACCCATGTACTTGTAGATCTCGACTATCTCCGAGCGGCGCAAGCCGCGGACGCGAATGGCCTGCTTGAGCTTGCTCAGGGCGGGTCCGTACTGCAGGTTGTCATAGAGGATCTTGGCTTCCTTGAGCAGTCGAGTTCCCTTGCCCATGTCCAACTGCTGGGCCCGTGGCAACGGCTCTCCCAGCCCCAGACCAAACAGCAGCAACAACGGCAACAACCGTAAGATGGTTCCACGCGCCAAGACCGTGCCTCCAGAAAATGCCACCTGTGAACACTATTAAATGTTGCTGGCGGTGGAAGTCAAGTGAATTCACAGCAAAATTATTGACTTTGTGGTTTCCGCAGTCCTAACATGACAGGGACAGAGAAGCCTGTTGGTCGGCAGCACCGATCACGTACTCCAGCGTGGGGTTCGGGTTGCGTCAGTTTGGCAAATTTCAGCTCCTGAAAAAAATCGCCTCGGGCGGAATGGCCGAGATCCACATAGCCAAGCAACGGGGCATGGAGGGGTTCGAGAAGATCGTGGTCATCAAGACCATCTTGCCCCACCTGGTCAGCAACCAGGAATTCGTGCAGATGTTCCTGGACGAGGCCCGCATCGCCGCCCGGCTGACTCACCCCAACATCGTGCAGATCTATGACCTGGGCCGGGTTGCCAACAACTACTTCATCGCCATGGAATACGTCCAGGGAGAAAACCTGCGCCAGGTGGCCCGGGCCTGCCGCAAGAACGGCCGGCTCATACCCGTCGAGCACACCGTCAAGATCATCAGCCAGGCCTGCGAGGGACTGCACTACGCCCACAACAAGACCGACCCCGCCGGCCAACCGCTCAACATCGTCCATCGCGACATCAGCCCCCAGAACATCCTGGTGTCGTTCGAGGGAGTGGCCAAGATCGTCGACTTCGGTATCGCCAAGGCGGCCACCCAGTACCAGGAAACCCGCGCCGGAGTGCTCAAGGGCAAGTATTCCTACATGTCACCCGAGCAATGCACCGGTCAGCCCATCGATGGCCGTTCCGACATCTTCTCCATGGGCATTGTTCTCTGGGAGTTGGTCACCGGGGTTCGTCTCTACAAGCGCGATTCGGAACTGATGATCCTCAAAGACATCACCGAGGGCAACGTCCCCTCCCCGCGCCAGGTCAACCAGCGCATTCCCGCCGAACTGGAAGCCATCATTCTCAAGTGCCTGGAAAAGAATCCCCCGGACCGCTTCCAGACGGCCCTGGAACTACACCTGGCGCTGGAGCAGTTTCTCAAGAACCAGGATCTCACCTCCAGTACGGTGCACATCTCGGCCTTCATGCGCTCGCTGTTTGCCGACAAGCTCGAGAACCTGCGCAAGATCGAGCAAGCCCAGGCGGCCGGCCAGCGCCTGGAGGAGTTCCTCTTCGACGACATCGAGCAGTCCGACGTCTACACCCCGGGTACCACTCCGGCCCGGCAGACAACCACGCCCGTATCCGCGGTATCGGGCTCGCAACCGATAATTCCCAAACCGACCACGGGCGTCTCCCGAATGATTTCGGCACCAGCGGCACCTGCTCGCCGGGTACCCTGGATCGGCCTCTTCCTGGGGTTGCTGGTACTGGTAGGAGCGGGAATAGTACTGTGGAAACTCCTCCCCGCCGGTGATCACGACCAGCAGCATACCACTCCTCCGCCCCCGGCTGC
>QMME01000222.1 GCA_003647095.1 Deltaproteobacteria bacterium | reverse complement strand
CCGCGGATTTCCAGGCGGTGCTGAACCGCCTGGAGAGCCTGCCCCTGCCCACCCTGGCCTTGCTGCACGGCTCCTGCCTGGGCCTGGGGCTGGAACTGGCCCTGGCCTGCGACTTCCGCCTGGCCGTGGCCGGTACCCGGTTGGCCCTGCCCGAGGTGCGCCTGGGACTGGTGCCGGACGTTGGCGGCAGCACCCGCCTGACCAGGCTGCTGGGTCCGGCCCGGGCCAAGGAAATGGTGATGCTGGCCGCCGAGGTAGATGCCGGGCAGGCCTGGCAGTGGGGGCTGGTGAACGAAGTGATCGAGCCCGGCCAGCAGGAGCAGGTTCTCACCCGTTGGCTGGAACGCCTGCGTGCCGGCGCACCGCTGGCCCAGGCAGCTGCCAAGCAGGTGATCGACGGCCTGTTCGATACCAGGCGCGGGCTGGAACTGGAGGGATGGGCCCAGGCGGGGTTGGTGCGTAGCGAGGACTTTACCGAGGCGGTGCAGAGCTTCTTGCAGAAGAGAAAAGCGGAATTCCAGGGACGCTGAGTGATGGAGCGCGCCGGCGAGTTCACCATTCGCCATGCCCGCTGGAGCCACGAGGCGGATGCCATCCGCTCGGTTCGCCAGCGGGTATTCATCGATGAGCAGGGAGTGCTGCCCGACTAGGAATGGGACGATCTCGACCCCTCGTGCCACCACCTGCTGGCCGTCGATGAGCGGGGAGAGGCGGTGGGCTGCACCCGCCTCTGCCCGGGGGGGCGGCTGGGCCGCATGGCGGTGCTACCGCGCTGGCGGGGGCAGGGAGTGGGCCGGGCCCTGCTCGAACACGTCGTCGAGTTGGCCCGGCGGCTGGGCCTGTCCCGGCTGGAGGCCGACGCCCAGGTGCGTGCCCTGGGGTTTTATCGCCGGCTGGGTTTTCAGGTGTGCGGCCCGGAGTTTCTCGATGCCCGCATACCGCACCGCCGGGTCTGGCGGGAACTGGACTAGCCGCCGCGGAGCTTGTTCACCGCCTGCTCTATCTGGTTGAGCAGGTCATCGGCGCTGCAACCGCCCCGGGCCGAGGCGGTGACCTCGGTGGCGGCCTTCTTGAGATCGAACAGGGCCACCGTGACCAGGCAGGAAGAACCCACCGAAGCGATTACCGTCGACAGCACTTTCTGGGCGGCCATCTCCCGGCCGATATCGATCTGGCAGGACTGGTCGTAGCACTGGCGGTAACTGCGCTTCTTCTGCTCGAGCAGGCGCTGTTTGATCTGCTGGCGGGGGATGACGTGGAACAGCCCCCCTTCAGCCAGCTTGCCCGCCAGGTACTCGGTGAGGCCGTCGACCTCGCTGGGTTTGAGCCGCCGGGAGCGGTCCTCGATGTCGAACACCGCAACGAAGGCACCCTGGTGGGCCGGAGCCGGTGTCGTGGCCGCCGGTGGGGCGGTCGTCAGCGGGCGCCAGGCGCCCTCTGTCTCCACCACTGGTATGTGGTTCAACCCGCCACAGGCTGGGCAAAGTAGGACCAGCAACAATGCCAACGCCGGGAGGCTTCTCATGACGTCGAACTCCAGCCGGCCGCTGACAGTCTGCCGCCGGCGTGGGCCTGTAGCAGGTTGACCACGGCCGGAACCGCCTGACGCAGCCAGTCTTCCATGGCCTGGCTGATGATCTCGACGAAGTTGCCGGCCATGACGGTCATGAATCCCTTGTGGGCGGTGGCGGCGAAGCGCCTGGCGAAGGCTGTGCCGTCAGGGAAGTACACCCGGACCTCGGCGTGTACGATGGCGAAGATATCGAAGTTCAATCCCACGTCCGGCTCCGCGAAGAAATTGAGCACGTCCACCTCGATCCGCACCGCCTTGCCGTCGTCCGTCACGGCCGGGCGTAAACCGGCTCCCTGCAACTCTGTCAGCAACTCCTGGCGGAACCAGTGCTCGAGCGGCAGCGACAGGAATATTCCCGCCGACTCGCCTCCGTAGCCGCTTTTCTTGCAACCGATGCGCGAGGGATCGCTGCGCCGGTCCCGGATCGGACCCAGCCGGAAGGCGGCCCCGTCCGTGACCAGTGGCTTCTGGAACACCCGTTGGTGTTCTATGACCACCGTGGCGTCCGTAAAGGCGCAACCGGCCAGCAGCAGGCAGACCAGCCCGGCGGCAGAGCCCGACAGCAATGTCATCGTCCTGGCAGGTGGCGACTTCATGGAATAGTTCTACAGCCATGATGGTTTCTGTGTCAAACCTGCCCCCCGGCCTCCTTGACAGGGGCCGGCCGGGGCCGTATTAACACGGGTCGTCATGATCGAGATCAAAGAATTGATCAAGAATTACGGCGAGGTCCGGGCCGTCGACCGGATCAGCTGCCAGATCGCCCAGGGAGAGTGCGTGGGACTGCTAGGGCTCAACGGTGCCGGCAAGACCACGCTGCTGCGTATCCTGGCCTGTCTGCTTACCCCCACCTCGGGAACCGTCACCGTGGACGGCCACGACGTGGTACGCCAGCCGGAGCAGGTCCGCCGACTCATCGGCTACCTGCCCGAGGAGCCGCCGCTGTACCTGGAGATGCGGGTGGCGGATTTCCTGGCCTTCGTGGCCGGCATACGCGGGGTGCCGCGCATGGATACCGGTGGTCGCGTGCAACAGGCCCTGCAGCGGTGCCAGCTGGAGCACATGGCCGGGGAACGCATCGAGACTCTCTCCTACGGCTACCGCAAGCGGGTGGGCATCGCCCAGGCCATCGTACACAATCCGCCACTGGTGATTCTCGACGAGCCCATCGCCGGCCTGGACCCGGCCCAGATCGTCGAAATGCGCGAACTCATCCGCGCTTTGCGGGGAGAGCATACACTGGTGCTGTCCAGTCACATCCTGGCGGAGATCAGCCAGACCTGCGATCGCCTGCTGGTGTTGCAGCGGGGACGGCTGGTGGGATCCGGCACCGAGGAGGAGATTGCCGGCAGCAGCGGCCGGGAATTCCGGCTGGAGGTGCTGTTGCGCGGCCAGCGAGCCCTGGTGGAGCAGGCGCTGGGCCAGGTGGAAGATATCGACGAGCGCCAGCTCGAGCAGCGGGGCCCGGACGAGTTGCTGTTGCGGGTGGTCTCCAGCCAGGACGTGCGTGCCCAGCTGGCGGCGCAGCTGGTGGGCGCCGGCCTGCAGTTGCTGGAACTCAGGCGCCAGCGTGACCAGTTGGAAGAGGTGTTCCTGAAGCTGACCGGCAGCAAGGAGGGTGCATCGTGAGAGAGGTGGGACTTCTGGCCCGGCGGGAGTTCGTGGCCTTCTTCCGTTCCGCGCAGGGATACGTCATAGCCGCCCTCTACCTGGCCATGGTGGGGTTGGATTTCAACCTGCGCGTGCTCGGCGGTGGTGCCAAGTTCTCCTCGGAAGTGGTTAGCGGGTTTTTCTTCGAACTTTCCGGATTCACAATGTTCTTTTCGGTGTTCATCAGCATGGGTCTGATCGCCCGGGAACGAGAGACGGGCACCATGCCCCTGCTGTCCACCTCGCCGCTGAGCGATGCTCACATTGTCATGGGCAAATACCTGGGGGCGTTGCTGTTTCTGCTGCTGATAACGGCTGCCACCATCTACATGCCCATGTTGATCATGGTCCACGGCAAGGTTTCCGCCGGGCACCTGCTGGCCGGCTATCTGGGGGTGTTGCTGCTGGGCGGGGCCACGCTGGCGGTGGGGACCTTCGGTTCGGCCGTGACCCGCTCGCAGATCGTGGCCGTGTTCGTGAGCCTGGGTATCGGTACACCGCTGGTACTGTTCTGGCTGCTGGGGCGCTACGCCGACCGGCCGCTCAACGATGTCTTTTCCTACCTGGCCATTCACAACCTGCACTTTTCGCCCTTCCGTTCCGGCAAGGTGCACCTGCGGGACATCGTCTATTACTTTTCGGTGATCGGATTTTTCCTGTTTGCGGCCACGCGCATGCTGGAGTCACGAAGATGGCGCTGACGAACAATCAAGACCAAGCGGCCGGATGGGGGTTGTTACGCGGTCCCTACTTGTTGGCGGCTTACCTGCTGGGTTTGGTACTACTGTACCTGGGAGAACGGCTCGTAGGCGGGCAGGGAATGGGGCGCTGGCTGTCGAGCGGCATGGGCGTACTGCTGGTGCTGGGTGCCTGCCTGGGCTGGCTGCTGGCCTGGCTGGGTTCTGGCGGGCAGGCTCGCCGTGCCGAGGGACTGGCCCTGCTGCTGGGGCTGGGGGGGGTACTGGCGCTGCTGGTGTACCTGGTTGGCTCCGACCTGGTACTGGGTCCGGCACCGCTGGCCAAGAACCAGGGTGTCGGCACGCGCCAGATCCTGGCCGCGGCCTGGCCGGTGCTGCTGGCCTGCTTTTTACTGCCGCTGTTGTTCGTGCAGGTCAGTGCCACCTCCATGGGTCGTGGCCGCGGCGTGGAGCCGAGCCGGCTGCTGGCCTCGGCCCGCTCCGGGGCCACCGTGGCCTTGCTGTTGAGCACCCTGTTCCTGGTCAACGCCATTGCCAACCGGCTGGACGTGCACACCGACCTGAGCTACTTCAAGACCACCTCGCCCAGCGAGGCCACCCGTTCCCTGGTTACCGGCCTCGACAAGGACACCAAGGCCTTGCTGTTCTTTCCCCCGGCCAACGAGGTACTAGTGGAGGTGGAGCCCTACTTCCGCGAGCTGGCGGGGTTGTCGGGGCGTTTCTCCTACCGGGTGGTGGATCGGGCCCTGGAGCCGGAGTTGGCCCGCAAGCGCCACATCTCCTCGGACGGAACCATCTTGCTGTTGCGAGGCGAGGCCAGCGAGAAGATCTCCCTGGGTGACAAGCTGGACCGGGCCAAGCGTACTCTGCGCAAGTTCGACAAGGAATTCCTGGAAAAGATGCTCAAGCTGGAAAGGCATCGCGACGTGGTCTACTTCATTACCGGGCACGGCGAGCGTAGCGCCGATTACAATCCCACGGAGACGCGTCCCCGCATGTCGGTTCTCAAGAAGTTCCTGCAGGCGCTGAACATGATCGTCAAGAACCTGGGGCCCACCGAGGGACTGGCCGCCGGCGTGCCCGGGGACGCGGCCCTGCTGGTGTGGCTGGACCCGGCCGGTACGCTGTTTCCCGGAGAGGCCCGGGCGCTCACGGAATACCTGGAACGCGGTGGCCGCCTCTTGCTGGCGCTGGATACCGACAGCCAGGGGGCGGCCACGCCGGTGCTGGAGCAACTGTCCCTGGACTACCACCCGGTGAAGCTGGCCAACCAGCGGGCCCACGTGGTGGTGGACAATGCACCCTCCGACGTCTACAACATCATCACCAACTCCTTTACCTCGCACCCGGCCGTGGCCACCATCTCCCGGGCGGCCCGCTACTTCCCGGTTTTGGCACCCACGACGGGTTACCTGGAGAAGCGTACCGGGCAGAAGCGGCAACCCAAGAGGCGGGTGATTTTCACCATCCGCTCCATGCCCCAGACCTGGGCGGACGAAAACGGCAATGGCCGGCGCGACCAGGACGAGGCCGGGCGGGTATTTCAACTGGCCGCGGCGGTAAGCTGGCGGGTGAAGGACCAGGACCCGCCGGCGGGGTCCAGGGACAAGGCCGGCGGGGAGAAGACGGGCAAGGATTCCCGGACGGGTTCCGAAGCTGCCGCCGGCAAGCAGGATGGGGACAAGAAGTCACCGGCCGGGAAAGAAAAAGCCGGGAAGGGCAAGTCCGGCAAGGGGGCTTTCGACAAGCAGACCCGGGAGGCGCGGGCGGTGGTGTTGGCCGACAGTGACATGTTGGCCGACCAGTTCATCGGATTCCGGGTGGGCTATACCGAAGTGGGTGGCAACTTGCAGTTGCTGGCCGACAGCCTGCGCTGGCTGCTCGACGAGGGCCGGGTGCCCGGGGTGCCGGAGACCGAGGAGGACGTCAAGATAGTGCACACTCGTGACGAGGACAAGCTGTGGTTCTACGGCATGGTGTTCGTGGTGCCGCTGCTGATCCTGGCGATGGGAGTGGCCACCCGCTGGGGCAGGGGTCGTAAACGGAGGACGGTGTGATGACCGGGCGCAAGACACTTTTCCTCTACCTGGCGGTGTTGCTTCTCTCGGCGGTGGCAGCCGTGGTGGTGTTCAACCTGCCGGAGAAGAAGTCCACCCGGGGCTTGGTACTGCTCGACGAAAAGCCCTCGGAGCTGACCGAACTGGTCTACTCCACCTCTTCCAAGGAGGTGCGGGTGACCCCCCGGCAAGGCGGTGGTTTCACTCTCACCGTGCGTCAGACCATAAAACCTCCGAAACCTCTCCGGCCGACAACAAAAACCAAGAAATTATCCTCCCCGGCAGCGGATGGAGGCACGGATACGGGCTCGACCAATCCGCAACAACCGGCTGCGGCTGGCCAGGCAGGGACAGCCGGTAAGAAACCTGCCACTGCACCGGTGAAGGTCAGGGTGGACAGCTACCGTGCCAGCAAGGAGTTCAGCCGCGAGCTGGAACGCCTGCTGCCGCTGACGGTAGAACGGGAACTGGGCCAGGTGGACGAAAAACATTTGGCCCAGTTCGGGCTGACGGATTCCGACCGTCGCCTCAGTCTCTCCTTCGGCGAGCGCCGGGTGGAGTTCGTGGTGGGGGGACAGACATACGGCGGGGCCACCCTCTACCTACAGCGGCACCCCCAGGGAGCGGTATACTTGGTTTCAACACCACTGCAGCGTACACTGGACATACGTTCTACCCGCTCCCTG
>QMME01000221.1 GCA_003647095.1 Deltaproteobacteria bacterium | reverse complement strand
CCGTCGGCGCAGACCTCGTCGGGCACCGCGCCGCAGCCGCCGCAGGCGTTGGTCACACCCTCGTCGATGAGTCCGTTGCAATCGTCGTCGGTGCCGTTGCAGGTCTCCGTGGCGTCCGGGTGGATGGCGGGATCGGCGTCGTTGCAGTCGGCGGGAGGGGAATAGCCGTCGTGGTCTTCATCGGGCAGGCAGTCTTCATCGGTGGCCCCGTCGCAATCGTCGTCCTGGCCGTTGGCCTGGCCGCCGGCGCACTCAGTGCCCGGCAGCACCTCGCCGTCGCAGCTCGACCAGGCCCAGCCACCGCCGGATTGTTCCACGCAGTCGTGGTAGCCGCCCCGGCAGATGCCGAAGCCCAGCGTTCCCGGGGAGCCGCTGTAACAGGGCTGGTGAGTGGGCGGGTGGCAGACGCACTGCTGGCCGGCGCCGCCCTGATCGCATTGGCAGTCGGGATCGCACTCGCAGCCCTCGTCCACCTGGCCGTCGCAGTTGTTGTCGAGCCCGTCGCCGCACTGTTCCGGGGGGACGTCGCCGCAGGTGCCGCAGGCGTTGAGCAGGCCCTCGTCGGTATCGCCGTCGCAGTCGTCGTCGATGCCGTTGCATTCCTCGCTGTCTGCCGGCAGCATCTGGCCCAGGCAGGGGCCGAAGGTCTTGTCGGGCTGGCAGACGGCGATGCCGGGCCGGCAGCGGCCCACGCCGTTGCTGGCCGGGGGACCCTCGTAGCAGGCGCTGGAGGTACCCGGCTGGCAGCCGCAATCGGCCTCGTCGGTCTGGCCGTCACAGTCGTTGTCCTTGCCGTCAGCGCATCTTTCCAGGGCGCCCTGGTAGCTGGTGGGATCGTTGTCGTCGCAGTCGGCCCCCAGCTGGCAGTTTTCCCCGTGACCGTCACCATCATTGTCGACGCACTGGGGCGGGGGACCACCGTCGCCATCGCCGTCTCCGCCGTCGGCCGGGGGTGTCGGCGCGCAGAAGCCTTTCTGGCAGGTCTGGCCGGCGGGGCAGTCGTTGTCACCGGTGCAGGAGATGAGACAGGCTCCCGAGATGCACTGGAAGCCATCCGGGCAGTCGGCCGAGGTGACGCAGGCGGTGCGACACCAGCCCTGCTGGCAGACCAGCCCGTCCGGGCAGTCGGCGTCGCTCGTGCAGGGATCGGGCAGGGGCACGGTGCTGCTCGAGCAGGCCAGCGCCAGCCAGGAACCCAGGCCCAGGGCCAGCAGCGTCATCCTTTTTCCATTGTTCATAGGCCACCTCCTGCCGGCCCGGGCGGACCGGCACCATATATGTTCATTGTAGCCCCCTCACCGTGCTGTCGTCAAAGAGGCGAGACTAGGGGGTGAATTCCAGGCCGATACCCTCCGAGGCGTACCTGTCGGCCAGCTCCGGCGGCGGGGGAGGGAAGGGACTGGCCCGGCGTACCGCGGCCTCGATGGCCGAGTCGAACAGCCGGTTGTCGGAGTGCTTCTCGAAGTGGAAGTCCTTGAGGTTGCCACGGGCGTCGACGGTTATCACCACCGTGGCCCGCAGCAACAGGCGTTCGGAGGGGGGAATGACCTGGGGAACGGCGTACTGGGATTTTACCGCCTTGTAGATCTGGGTCATGTACAGCTGGCCCTTCTGGGCCACCAGGGCGTCGCCGCCCTCCACCCCCTCGGGAGAACCCTCGAGTTCCTCACCGGGCTTGCCGCCGCCTTCCTGGGTGAGGCTGGCCAGGGCCTGCTGCATCTGCTGGGAGTAATCGGCGCTGGCGCGCCGGCGCGGCTGAGGCTTGTGCTTCTGGCTGGGGCGGGCTTTCTTGTCGGGGCGAACGTTGCTGGGCGGGGCCGGGGCCGGGGCCGGAGCCTTGCGGGGCAGCCATTCCTTGGGCCGGGGCTTGCCCTTGCGCAGCAAGGCGGTGATGCGGGCCTGCTGGTGTAGACTGGCCCGGCTGTCGCGCAGCAGCCCCCCCAGCACCAGTGCCAGCACCAGCCCCAGGTGCAACGCCGCCGAGCCCCCCAGGGCCAGCCACAGGCCCCGGGGCGGTTTCAGGTAGGCAAAGCTGTTTGCCGGGTTGCTCATGTTCTGCTCGGACGCACCAGCCGGCCGGGCGGGTTCACCGGCCCCGGTCCGGCGGCGGCGGCTCGGTGAGGATACCCACCGCCTCGATGCCGGCCCGACGCACCGTGGCCATGATATCGACCACGTAGCCGTAGGGCAGGCTGCGATCGGCGGCCAGGTCGAGCTTCTTCTCGCGCTTGAGCCGCTCGTTGAATTTCAGCTTCTGCTCCAGCTGCTCGTAGGGGATCTCGGTCTTGCCGATGAAGATCTTGCGCTCCTTGGTCACCCGCAGCTCCAGCGGCTGCCGGTCCTTGCTCTCGATCAACTCGGCCTTGGTCTGGGGCAGGTCCACCTCGACGCCCTGCTGCATGAGCGGGGCGGTGATCATGAAGATGATGAGCAACACCAGCATGACGTCCACCAGGGGGGTGACGTTGATCTCGCTCAGGGTGGGATCGGAGCCGTCCTGGCTAGACATGCCCATGGTACCGCCTCACTTGAGAAAGTGGCGCTTGACGATATTGAGGAAATCCGAGGAGAAGGTCTCGATTTCCGAGTTGAGCACCTTGATGCGGCGCACGAAGTAGTTGTAGGCCATCACCGCCGGGATGGCGGCGAACAGGCCCACCGCGGTGGCAACCAGGGCGTGGGAGATGCCCGGGCCCACGGTGTCCAGGGTGGCCGAGCCGGGGCGTATCTCCACGAAGGCCTTCATGATGCCCACCACGGTGCCGAACAGGCCGATGAAGGGAGCCGCCGAGCCGGTGGTGGCCAGGAACGGCACCAGCGATTCCATGTGGGTCAACTCGGCCACACTGGCCCGGCGCAGGGCCCGCTGCACGTTCTCGATGCCCCCCATCACCGAGGACATCACCCCGGCCTCGTTTTCCGCCTGCGTCTTGCGGACCTTGGACAGTTCCTGGTAGCCGGCCCGGAAGACCTGGGCGATGGGGCTCGACTGCAGCTTCTCCGAGGTATTGTAGATGGCATCCAGGCGGCGGGAACTCCAGAAGGTTTCCAGAAACTCGATGGACTGCGCGTGGGCCCGGTTGAGGACCCGCCACTTGTGGAAGATGATGCCCCAGCAGGCCGCCGACATGATCAGCAGCAGCAGCAATACCAGGACCACCACCGGCTCCATGACCGGGTTCAGCCAGCGGATGAGCCGGATCATGAAGCTCTCCGACGCCTGGCCGGCCAGGTGCATGGCGATTGCCTCGATCATGAATGCCTCCCGCAGGATGTCTTGCCGGGAGCATGAATAGCACGGGCGGGCGGCATGAGCAAGTAGACGGCCGGCATCGGACATTTCGGGTAGAGCCGACAAGAGGCTCGCCGGTGAGACGCCGTGCCCAAAGCCCTTGACATTTACCCGCCGGGAAGTATCTTGGTGACATATGCGATTTTTGGCATATAACATGACAACCGGAAAGGAGACGACGAAATGCTGCAGACCAACCTCAAGCACGTGGAATCGGACGAGGAATTCGAGAAGCTCATCGCGGAAAACGAAAACGTGATGATCTGCTGCGGCCGCATGGGGCCCATGTGCCTGCCTGTGTACGACATCATGGAAAGCCTGCAGGCCAAGTTTCCCCACGTGCAGTTCCGGGACATGGACTTCGACGGTCCCGCCTCGCACAACATCAAGAGACTTCCCGAGGTTCGCGGCTTCATGGGCCTGCCCTTCACCATCTATTACAAGAACGGCCAGGTGGTGCAGGCCACCACCAGCATCCAGACCGAGGAGCAGGTTCTCGGCATCCTCAATCGCTACTTCGCCAGGGCAGCCTGAGAGGGTATACCGCGCCCGGGCCGTGGAGGTCGTCATGGAAGAGCAATTCGACGTGATCGTGCTGGGTGGAGGCCCGGCGGGACTGACCGCGGCCATCTACCTGGGCCGGGCCCGGGTCAAGACGCTGGTGCTTGACACCGGCACGGTGGGCGGGCAAACGGTGCTTTCCTTCTCCGTGGCCAACTATCCGGGAGTGGAGGAGACTTCCGGCCGTGACATCTCCCAGACCATGCTGCGCCAGGCCCGCCAGTTCGGAGCCGAGGTCAAGGCCTACGCGAAGATCAAGGCGGTGGAGTTGGCGGGAGAGAACAAGGTGGTGGAACTGCAGGACGGCAGCCGCTTTGTCGCCCGGGCGTTGATCGTCGCCACCGGGGGCGTGCCCCGCAAGCTGGGCCTGGAGTCGGAGGCGAGGCTGGCTGGCCGGGGTATCTCCTACTGTGCCACCTGTGACGGGGATTTCTTCACCGGCAAGCCCATCGTGGTGATAGGTGGTGGCAACTCGGCCCTGGAAGAGGCCCTGGCCCTGACCAAGTACGCTTCACGGGTGACCATCGTCCACGAGTTCGATCACTTCCAGGCCCAGCCCTGGATCGTGGAAGAGGTGCGGGCCCATCCCCGGATCGAGCTGGTCATGGAACAGGACATCCTCGATTTCGTCGGCGAGGAGAACCTCCAGGAAGTGGTGGTGGCCCACAAGCAGACCAAGGAAATCACCCGCATCGAGGCGGACGGTTGCTTCATTTTTATCGGCTACGTGCCCAACTCGGCTGCCTTTTCCGCCGAGTTGCAACTGAACGAACGGGGTGAGATCATCACCGACGACAACATGGCCACCAGCCTGCCCGGCGTCTTCGCCGCCGGGGATGTCAGGCAGAAACGCTACCGGCAGATCACCACCGCGGTGGCCGACGGCACGGTGGCGGCCCTGGGCGCCACCGCCTACCTGGAAGAGAGAAAGGCCGCTTGATGGAAGACATGTTGCCGGAAGAAGTGACAATTCCCACGGAGCTATCACGACTGTGCAAGGCCATGGGACATCCCGTCCGCTTTCGCGTCTTGACCCTGCTGGCGCAGGGGGTGTGTAACGTCAACGAGTTGGTGGAGAAGCTGGGCGTGGAGCAGTACAAGGTGTCCAAGCACCTGACCATTCTTTTCGAGGCCGGCCTGGTCACCTACCAGGTCAACGGCAGGAACCGCTGCTACGAACTGTCCCAGCCGGGAGTAATCCGGGAGATACTGGAACTGTTTGGGAAGCTGCGGGGGCAGTTGTCCTGAGTGTTGGACGAAATACCCGAGTAATTACCGGCCATTCGGCTGGGCCTGTCCCCGCCGTTTCTGCTCCCAGGTGGCCTCCAGCCCCGCTCCCAGGTACCAGCCGGCCTCGGGGTAGCCGTACTCGCTCTGGTAGTCGGCATCGAACAGGTTGCGTCCCTCGATCCAGGTGGTGACACCGCTGAAGAGCCGTAGGCGCAACCGGGCGGCAACGGTCACCCGCCCGGGCAGGCGACCCCACTGCCTGCTGAAGCGATCCTGGTACCATTGTTCACCGACGTAAAGCACCCGCAGGCGGGCCTCGGCCCAGGAACAGGGGGCTATCCGGGCCGCCAGCAACAGCTTGTGGTCCGGCCGGTACTCGAGCCGTTCCTGCCCGGGCCGGTCGAGTGCCCGGGCATCGAGCCGGGCGTAGCCCAGGCGCACGGCCAGCCAGCGCCGCAGCCGTGCCTGCACCTCGAGGTCGAGGCCGCGCAGTCGTGCCTGGCCCAGGTTCTGCAGCTGCTCCAGGCCGGAGCCCAGCACTGCCGCTTCGATGAGATTGTCCACCTCGGCGGCGAACAGGCCTGCCCGCAGTTGCAGCTGCCGCCACGGCTGCCAGCGGATATCGAGATCGAAGTGCCAGGCACGCTCCGCCGCCAGCGCCGGGTTGGGCACTTGCCTGCCCAGGGCGGCGGAGAAGCGCTCGCGCAGGGAGGGAAAGCGACCGTGACGGGAAATGCTGGCCTGAAGGTACAGACGCGGCCCGGGCCGCCAGCCCAGGAAGACAAAGGGCCCCACCAGGGCCTGGCTCTGGTTGTTGCCCCCGGGAAATTCGTAATCCAGCTGCAACCCGCCGCCCAAACTCCACTGTGGCAGGGGAAACAACTCCAGCCGGGGCGCGGCGGTCAGCAGCGTCCTGGTTCGCACCGGCAAGGTCGCCCCCGACCCGTCGTCCTCGGCGTGCCGGTCGTGCTGTGCCCCCAGCCACAGGCCCAGCCGCGCCATCCCGGCGGCGCCGACCTCCCAGGTGTGCTGCAGGCGCAGGCGGCCGCCGGCGCTGCCGTCGTGGTAGCGGCTGTGGAAGGCCCGCCGGCCCTCCTGGCTGCTGTAGGTGGCGTCGTCGTAGCTGTCGAGCAGGTTGTCGAGCAGCAGCCCGTAGACCACCTCGTCGGTCTCCAGGGTACCGGCCCGGCCGTGGTGGCCCAGCCATACCTTGATGGCCCGCCAGTCGGTGAAGCGCCAGAAGCGCGGCCGCTCGTCCCGGGTCGACGGGGGGACGCCGAAGGCACCGTCGAGGTACAGTACCCCGCCGCGCAGGTGTTGCCGCGGTTGCAGTTCCCAGTCCACGCCCAGGCCGGCCTGGTACAGGCGCCGGTCCGAGTTCTGGCGCCAGCCGCCGTCCTCGTTGGCGGTAGGAGCGAAGTCACCGGACAGGGCCAGGGCGTCACGCCCCAGCAAGCCCCCGTAGACGGTGTAACCGAGCGGCCCCGCCTGCAGCGCGTGTCGTGCCTGCAGCTGCAGCACCCCCCCGCGGCCGGCTGCCAGCCGTCCGCCCAGCAGCGGTCCCCGGCCCGGCCGGCGGGTGACGATGTTGACCGCGCCCCCCAGGCCGTTG
>QMME01000220.1 GCA_003647095.1 Deltaproteobacteria bacterium | reverse complement strand
GTTACCCATGATGCAGGCGGCGAGGAGGTGTGCTCTCGCGCGGAGCAAAGTGAGCACGAGAGTGCGGCCCCGAGCCGCCCAGCACGTACCGCACAGGCACGGCCCGAAACACCCACGCCGCGAATCAGTCCTTACGGCTCCGGTAGAGTTCGTCCAGGGCCCGCTTGAGGCCGTCGTGCAGGGCGCGCACGTCCTGCTCCTTCCAGTTGGCGGGATCGTCGCGCACGAAGGTGGTCTTGTCCTGGCGGTTGTCGAAGCGGGCGATGGGCAGGTGAAAGGTGCGCCCTCCGGCCTCCACGGTGACCGTGCCCGGCACCGGGGAATTTCCCTGCAGCCAATCGATGTCGTCGCAGCCGTAGTCGCCCAGCATGACGTCGATGGGAACCCCGTGGTGGAGGATGGAACCCGGGTCGTGGGGATCGGCCCGGGCCTCGTTCTTGCGGCGCGATTCCTCGGGCGTGACCCAGATGTAGAGGATGACGGCCCGCTCCAGAATGGCCGGGCTGAGCCGCTCCAGCGAGTGGCGGTAACCGTAGAAAGGCGGCAGCGGCATGTCCGCGCCCTGCGGGCCGCCCCGGGCGAACTCGATCACCAGGGTCTGGCCTTCCAGGCTGCCAGGGTAGCCGGCCAGCTTCTCCTGCAGCAACTTCCCGGCCTCCTCCTCCAGCCGGCCGCACAGCTCGCGCCGCACCTCGGGCGGCAACTCGCCCAGGCGAGCCGGCAGGCCGGCCCGCCGCGAGGCCGCCTCCAGGCGATCCAGCAGCCACTCGGCCGCCGACGGCACGGAGATGTGTCGCCGCGCGGTCATGTCGTCGTAATCCTCGTTTATGAGCTCGATCAGCGTCAGCCAGTCGCGGGTGTCGCGGAAGGGCTTCTCGGACGACTGGAAGAAGACCCGCTCCCGCCCGGCCGCCTCCAGCTCGTCGTCGATGCGCCGCATCATGTGCACGTAGGGAAAGTCGTCCAGCTGCACGGTGGGACCCATGTGAAAGTCCCGCCGGCACTGCTGGGGATCGAGCCAGGCCAGGTACTTGCGTACCTCGCTCTTGCCGGAAGCCGGCAGGGCCAGCAGCAACACCGTGTCCAGTACCTCGCCCATCATTGCCTCCCGTCGTTGCCGCCGGCATCCCGCCCGAAGGCGGCGTCCTCCTCGGCCAGGGCCGCCAGCAGCTGCTCAAGGGTCCATTCCTGGGAGGTGGGTGTCAGGGCCGCCCACAGGGGCCGGGGCAGATCCAGCCGGCGATAACCGGCCATCAGCTGCTGCAGCCGGCCCTCGCTGATGCCGCCGATGATCAGCGCCCGCGGCAAGCCCGACTCCCGGCCGCGGCCGTGGCCGTCGGCCAGTGCAAACAGCTCCTGGAGGCGACGCTGGAGATCGTCCTCGCCGGCGAAGATCCGCGCCGCCTGCCCGGCCAGCCCCAGCCCGTCGAGCAGACGCTCCAGCCGCTGCTGCTCCGCCCCGCTGAATCCACATGCCAGGATGCCCGCCGGGCCGAACAGCAGCCTGTCGCCGTCGCCCACCTTCTGGAAACCTTCCGGTGCCGGTGGCATGGCCTCCTCCCTTCCGGCGTCACCATATCCATTGCCGGCCCCGGCGGTCAAGCTTGCCTTTGGCCGGAGATGTTACCTATAATGCCTTTCCGTCGTGACAGCAGCGGTTTGGCAACCGTCAATCGGGCCGCCGTGGCCAGGGCAGCGTCGGGCCGAGCAGCGCCAGGAGGAAGCTCGTGAGCAAGACCATCCTGATCGTCGAGGACGACAAGTCGGTCCAGCGCATGCTGGCCGAGACACTCGAGGAGGAAGGCTTCACCGTCATCGGTGAGCGGGACGGCGAGTGGGCCCTGCGCACCTTCGAAAGCCGGCAGATCGACTTCATCATCCTCGACATCCTCATCCCGGTGATGAACGGCTTCCAGGTGGCCGAGCGCATCCGCAAGACGCCCGAGGGCCACAGCCTCCCCATCCTCATGATCAGCGGCATTTACCGCGGGGTCAACCACCGCAAGGACGCCATCCGCAAGTACGGCGTGGTCGACTACCTGGACAAGCCCCTGGACATGAAGCGGGTCATCGAGTGCCTGCGGGAGAGCTTCGGCGCCGAGTACCCCTCGGCAGTGGCCACCCAGGCCGAGCGCGAGGCCATCGACCGCAAGGAACCGGAACCCTACGCCAGCCCGGAAAGCCGCGAGGAGCAGCAGGAAGTGGAGAAACGCTCCCGCGAGTTCCGGGCCGCCTCCCGCCGCGGCAACCTGAAAAACGAGTCCTTCGCCGAGCTGCTGGCGGAGCTGTACCGGGAACGGGCCGACGGCGCCCTGCTGTTGCGCAAGGACAAGATCAAGAAGATCGTCTACTTCAAGAACGGCTATCCCACCTTCGTCAAGTCCAACCTGCTCAACGAGTGCCTGGGCAAGGTGATGGTGCGGGAAAAGCTCATCACCGACGACGAGTGCGAGGAGTCCATCAAGCAGATGAAGGACTCGGGCCGCCAGCAGGGCACCGTGCTCATCGAGATGGGCTGCATCTCTCCCCACAACCTGCAGTACGCCCTGCAGCTGCAGCTGGAGACCAAGCTCTACGACATCTTCGGCTGGGAGAAGGGCGAGTACCAGTACAACCCCAAGAGCCTGGTGCCCCCCACCACGATCTCGCTGGAGATATCCACCGCGGCCATCATCTACGAGGGCATCCGCCGCAAGTACCACCAGGAGCGCCTGCAAGAGGAACTGGAACCGCACCTGGACCAGTACGTGGTCCCCAACCCCGATCCCCTCTTCCGTTTCCAGGACATGGACCTGGACGACGACGAGGAAGCCTTCGTGGAACGGGTGCGCGGCGATCTTACCCTGCGGGAAATCCTCGACCTGGGCCTGGACCGGGAACGGGCCCTGCGCATCGTCTTCGCCCTCAGCTGCTCGGGCATGGTGCGCTTCTCGGACGAGCCCGGGGAGGCGCCCGAGGTCGAGGCTCCCCGGTCCGAACCACCGCCGCCGCCACCGCCGCCGCCGCCCAAGAAGCGTTCGCGCAAGGCCACCGGCCGGCTCACCGAGCACGGCGGGGTGCCGGTACCCAAGCTCAACAAGTCGCCCCCGGCTCCCCGGGAGATGAGCCCCGAGGAACGCTCGCTGCGCGAGGAACTGGCCGAGCGCCTGGTGGAGATGAAGAAGCAGGACTACTTCGAGGTACTGGGGGTGAGCAAGAACGCCAGCCCCTCGGAGATCAAGAAGGCCTACTTCGCCCTGGCCAAGCAGTACCACCCGGATCGCCTGCCGGCCACCTCCAGCTCCGAGATCCGCGGCCTGGCCGACGAGATCTTCGACCTCATCTCCAGCGCCCACGAGATCCTCTCCGACGACGCGCGCCGGGCCGAGTACCTGGAGGAGATCTCTTCCGGCACCAAGCGCGACGTCTCCAGCGAGGTGTCGAAGATCCTCACCGCCGAGGGCCTGTTCCAGAAGGGCGAGATCATGCTGCGCAAGCGCGACTACCAGGCGGCGCGCGAGCACTTCGAGGAGGCGGTCAACCTCTGTCCCGAGGAAGGCGAGTTCCGCGCCTTCCTGGGCTGGGCCATGTTCCAGAGCGATCCCAAGAACGAGGAAGTGGTCCGCGAGGCCCGCGACCAGATCAACCAGGCCATCTCCCTCAACCCCAAGGTGGACAAGGCCTACCTGTTTCTCGGCTACATCTACAAGGCCATGAACTACAAGGACATGGCCGAGCACGAATTCGAAAAGGCCATCCAGTGCAACCCCGACTGCACCGAGGCCCTGCGCGAGTTGCGCCTGATAAACATGCGTCGCAAGGCCAAGAAGAAGGGCAAGGGCCTGCTGCGCCGCAGCCGCTGAACGGGATCCGTCCATGCCCAGTCCCCAATCCTTCGGCAAGTACCAGTTGCAGGAGCGCCTGGCCGCCGGGGCCATGGCCGATATCTGGCGGGCCACGGTGGTGACCGCCGAGGGCCAGCACCTGCCGGTGGTGATCAAGGCCATCCGCCAGGAGCTGGCGGCCCAGGCCGATTTCCTGGCCCGCTTCGTGGAGGAGGCGCGCATCGGTTCCCTGCTGGAGCATCCCAACATCGCCCGCGTCTACGAGTGGGGCCGGCAGCAGGAGCGTCCCTTCATCGCCATGGAGTACATCGAGGGCACCAACCTGGCCGCCCTGCTGCAGGCGGTGGCCGAGCAACAGCTGCGCTTTCCCCCCACCCTGGGCATCCTCGTCGCCACCGAGGTGCTGGCCGGGCTGGCCTACGCCCACGGGCTCAAGGACGCCTACGGCAATCCCCTGGGCCTGGTGCACCGGGACGCCACCCCGCCCAACATCGTGCTCTCCTCCTCCGGGCAGGTGAAGCTGGTGGACTTCGGGCTGGCCCGGGTCAGCGCCCGCCTGGCCGAGACGGTGCCGGGGCTGCTGGCCGGCAAGCTGGCCTACCTGGCGCCCGAGGTCCTGGCCCACGGCCAGGTGGATGCCCGGGCCGACATCTTCTCGGTGGGCATGGTGCTGTACGAGGTGCTCACCGGCATCAAGCTGCCGGAGGGCAGCGGGGCCGCCGGGCACCCCGCCATCGAGCAGGTCCGCAGCCAGCCGCCCTCGTCGGTGCACGGCGACATCCCCCAGGAACTCGACGAGCTGATCCTCCGCTCCGTGGCCGAGCAACCCGACGGCCGGCCGCTGGCGGCTGCCAGCATGCGCCAGCAGCTGCTGGATTTCCTGGGACGCTGGGACCGCCGCGCCGACGCCGACGCCCTGTCGGCCTTCCTGGTGGACGTGCTCAGCGGCCGGGCCGGCCAGAAACGCGAGAAGGTGGGCTTCGCCTTCGGCGAGGCCACCAGTGCCTGGATGGCCCAGGGCGAGAACCCGGAAGAACTGGTGCGCGTTCCCCTGGCCGGCGACGACGCCCCGGCCGCGGCACCGGCCGGCGATTCCCTGCTGGAGCAGGCTCCCCAGGCGCCGGCGTTTCCCGAGCCGGGGCCGGTTACCAAGCCCATCGACCGGCCGGCCCGGGCGCCGGGGAAATTCTCCGGGGGGGAGACGGTCATGGCCATCAAGGAAAGCGGCCTGGGCGGCAAGCGCACCCTGCGCAACCTGCTCATCCTGCTGCTGGTGCTGGCCGGCCTGGCGGGGGGCGCCTACCTGCTCATCGGCAGCATGCAAGAGCAGGGCAACAAGCTGGCGGCCGCCAAGAAAACGGTCAAGCCGGCCGCCCGGCTGGGCGCCACCCTGCAGCTGCACCTGCAGCCGGCCGACGCTGCCGTGCTGGTGGACGGCCAGCCGGTGAAGCCGCAGGGCCAGCCGCCGGCCATCGAGGGGCTGGCCGCCGGCAAGCACCAGTTGCGCATCCTGGCCCCCGGCTACCAGCCCTGGCAGGGCGAGGTGGATCTCAGCGGCCAGGCGCCGGTGGTGCTGGAACGCCGGCTCGAACCCCGGCGGGGCACGCTGCAGGTGAAGACCAGCCCGCGCCGGGCCCGGGTCTGGCTCGACGGCAAGCGCGTCGGCCAGACCCCGCTGCGGCTGCGCCGGGTGGACGCTTCCCGGCCGCACCGGCTGGTCATCAAGCGGCGCCGCTACCAGCAGCTGTCGCTGGAGATCGCCCCCGGCGACTGGCCGGAGGAGATCGACCAGCCCCTGGTGATCACCAAGAAACTACGGCGGGCCGGCCGGCGCCGGCGTCGCTGAGCGAGGAAGGTCGACCATGAAAGCAGGCGACATCAAGAACGTGGGCGTGCTGGGAGCGGGCACCATGGGTCACGGCATCGCCCAGGTGGCCGCCGCCGGCGGGTTGTCGGTAATCCTCTACGACATCGAGGGCGGCTTCCTGGAACGGGCCCGGGCCCGCATCGCCAGGAGCCTGGAGCGGCTGGTCAAGCACGAGAAGATGACCGACGCCGAGGCCAGCCAGGCGCGCGAGCGCATCCGCACCACCCTGGAGCTGGAGGAGGCCTGCCGGGAGGCCGACATCGTCATCGAGGCCATTCCCGAGGTGCTGGAGCTCAAGCAGAAGGTCTTCGCCCAGGTCGACGAGTTCAGCCCGGCCCACGCCATACTGGCCTCCAACACCTCGCAGCTGTCGGTGACCACCCTGGCCGCCGCCACCCGCCGTCCCGGCCAGGTCATCGGCATGCACTGGTTCAATCCCCCGCCGCTGATGAAGCTCATCGAGATCGTGGTGGCGGTGCAGACCTCCCCGGAGACGCTGGAGACGGTCAAGGAGCTGTCGCGCCGCCTGGGCAAGACCCCGGTGGTGTGTCGCGACGCCCAGGGCTTCATCACCACCCGCGCGCTCACCGCCTTCCTGGTGGAGTGCTACCGCATCTACGAGGAGGGAGTGGCCTCGGCCGAGGACATCGACGAGGCCATCCGCCTGGGACTCAACCACCCCATGGGGCCGCTGCAGCTTTCCGACTTCGTCGGCCTGGATACCATCGCCCACATCTGCGACTCGCTGGTGGTCGCCTACGGTGATCGTTTCCGCCCGCCCCAGACCCTGGTCAACCTGGTGCGCGCCGGCCGCCACGGGGCCAAGAGCGGCCGGGGATTCTTCTCCCACGAAAAGAAATGAGTGCATGATCAACCGCGCGAGCAACCGAACATTCAAATGGTATAGAGGTAACCGATGATTGAATCTCCCGACTACATCCACCTCGATGTGGAAAGGTGTTTCAATGACATCAGTTCCAGGCTGGACAAGAGGGCCCGGATTCAGGTCAGAGGCG
>QMME01000219.1 GCA_003647095.1 Deltaproteobacteria bacterium | reverse complement strand
TCTTCCGCACCGCCACGGGAGTGTCCGACTCCCACCAGCGCGACGCCGAGGCCGGCTTCGGCCGCACCATGGTGAGCAGCTCCAGCGACGAACCGGCCGAAATCGACCTGGACGAGATCTGGCGCAACCTGCGCGGGCGCCGGGCCCTGGTGGGCGGGGGCATCTACCTGGAGATCGCCGTGGCCGGGGGCACCGTCGGGGACCTGGTGCAGGCCTCCGGCCCGGTGGCGGTGCGGGTGCGCGTGCAGGCGGCCGACTGGGTTCCGGCGGATCGAGTGTGGCTGCTGGCCAACGGCGTGGAGGCGGCCGCGGCCGACCTGGCCGAGCCCGGGGTCGTCGATCCCGCGCACCCGGCTGTGCGCTTCGACGGCGACTTCACCATCGAGGTCGGCGTCGACACCTGGGTGGCGGCGGTGGCCGAAGGGCCGGCCGGCTCCACCCTCAACCCGGTGTTCCGCGGGGCGCATCCCGTGGGCATGACCAACGCCGTGCAGATCGACGCCGACGGCAACGGCCGCTTCGATCCCCCGCAACCCTGACCAGGAGAGGTAATCCTCCGCTCACCAGCGTCGGATCCGGCCCCGGCGTTTCTTCTTTTTTTTCTTCTTCTTGGCGGGGATGGTCGAGGTGGTGGGCTTTTTCTTCTCCGGAGCCGGCCGGGCCGGCAGCGCCTTGATCTTGACCCCCAGCTTCCTGAGCATGCGCGAGGTAATGCGCAAGTTGGCCCGGCAGTGGTTGCGCAACCAGCTCACCGAGCGCCGGGTGGAGCGCCAGGGAACGCGAAAACGCGCCAGGGACGGTTCCACGGCCAGGAACCGCTGCACCACTTCCAGGCACTTGCGGTAATCGTCGTAGGCCTGCTGTACCAGTTTCCGGGACTGCTGGAGATCACGGGTGGTGGCTGCCTGCAGCGATGTCCGGGCGGCCCGGGGCAGTATCCCGGTGGCCAGCGCCAGGAGCTTGCCCCGGCGCACGGCCTTTTCCAGGCGTGCCTGCAGGCCGGCTTGCCTGGCGGCCAGTCGCTTCCGCCAGGCGGGCCAGCCCGGCAGCTTGTCCAGTTGCCCGGCGGACTCCTTCAGCTCGGCCTGCCAGCCGGCCAGGGCCGACTTGATCCGGCGGGCCCGCTCCGGCTGGTTGGGGCTCTTTTCCAGCTCCACCAGGCTGGCCTCCAGTCGCTGCAGTGCCTGCTGCAGCCTGCCACCGGCCTCGTCGACCCGTTTCTTGTCCGCCTCGGCAGCCAGCCGCCGGCGCAGTCGTTCCAGTTCGCCCGGGGCGCCTTCCACGCCCATCTTCAGGGCCAGGTACTCGGAGTTGCCCTCGATCACCTGGCGGCACTGCCGGTAGCAGCGGTTGACCTCCTCGATCTGTTCCTGGGCCCGCTCGACCAGTTTCTGGCGCAGCAGCCGGTAGAACTCCCCCAGGGAAACCTCCACGGAACCGGCACACAGCTGCCGGCGGGTCTGCTCCAGGCGTTGCCGGAGCTCGCCCAGCTCCGGGTAGGCCGCCAGCAGGTCGGCCTCGTCTTCCATGATCTCTTCGGCTTCTTCCAGGTGCTCGCGGGCCTGGGCGATGTTCTTGCTCTCCACCTGCCGGCCGGCCTGCGAAAGCAGACCGTCGATGGTGTCCACCCGTTCCTGCACGGCGTCGACGTCGATGTCGCCGCTGTGACGCTTGGGACAGCCCGCCAGCAGCAGCGGCAGCAGCAGCACGGGCAACAATCGTCTCATGGCTCCGCCCTCCCCGGTGGTTTCTGCAGCGCCTGGTAGGCCAATTCGCCCAGCAAGCGGATGCCCGGTGCCAGGGCGGTGCTGCCGAAATCGAAACGGCTGGTATGAATGGGCTCGTCCGTCTCCACTCCCAGCCACAGCAGGCAGCCGGGCACCCCGCCCTGTTCGCTCAGGTAAAAGGAGAAGTCCTCGCCACCCATGGTAACCGCCTCCTGGCGCAGGACGTTGTCGTCGCCCAGCAACGGCCGGGCCACCGCCTCGACCAGGTCGAGCAGCTCGTCGTCGTTGCGCACCCGGGGAGTACCCTCCTCGATCTCCACCCGGCACTCGCCGCCCAGGGCCGCGGCCACTCCCGCGGCGATGCGCCGAACCGCCTCGCCGGCCTGGCGGCGCACCTCGGGGTGGCGGGTGCGGATGGTGCCGCGCAGCCGGGCCCGCTCGGGAATGACGTTGCCCATCTCGCCGGCCGAGAAGGCACCCACCGTCACCACCGCCGGTTGCCCGGGAGGCAGCTGGCGGGCCACCACCTGCTGCAGGGCCACCACCACCTGGGCTCCGATGGCGATGGGATCGACCGCCAGGTGGGGATAGGCACCGTGCCCGCCCCGGCCCAGGATCTCGATGGTGAAGGGATTGGTGGCCGCCGAGGGTACCCGGCACAGCTGCAGTTGTCCGGCTGCCAGCTGGGGACGGGCGTGCACGGCGAAGATGGCCGCCACCGGGGGGGCGTCGAGCACTCCCTGCTCCACCAGCAGCCGGGCGCCGTTGCCCTTTTCCTCTCCCGGCTGGAAGATGAACTTCACCGTGCCCGGCAGCTCTCCGCGGTGCCGCGCCAGCCAGGCGGCCGTCGTGGCCACCAGGGCCATGTGCCCGTCGTGGCCGCAGGCGTGCATGACGCCGTCGCGCGCGGAGGCCCACTCCAGTCCGGTCTCCTCCCGGATGGGCAGGGCGTCCATGTCGGCGCGCAGGGCCACGCAGGGCCCCGCGGCGGCGCCCCTGACCAGGGCCACCAGGCCGGTGCCGGCCAGGCCCCGGCCGGCGATCTCCACCCCGTGGCCGGCCAGGAACTCCTCCAGTACCCGGGCGGTCTGGTGCTCCTGGAAGGCCAGCTCGGGATGACGATGCAGCCGTCGTCGCAGTTCGTCCGCCTGCTCGATGAGTTCGCCGGGAAGATCCATGTTTCGTCTTCACCCTGCAGTTGTATAAGCAACTGCGGGGTTGAGGTTTTGCGGGTTGAAGTGGCGAGCCCCAACAGCGCTCCGCGCCACGGCCCGGAAATTCACTTCTGGTGCTTTGTGCTGTTTGCGAAGCATGAAAAAATTTCCCTCTGCTGACACTGGAGCATTCTAGAACCCCAACGTTGTTTATACAACGTCGGGGTTCAATCACAACCCGTCGTGGCTGTCAAAAAGCGAGGGACGTCGAGCGGGACCGCGCCACTAGCCCAGGAAGAGCACGAACAGGTCGTAGAGGAAGTGGCTGTAGGCGGCGGTGTCCAGGCCGCGCCAGAGAAAGATCACCCCCAGCACCAGTCCCAGTACCAGGCGGAAGGCGAAGCTGGCCCACAGGAAGGGTTCCGCCCCCGGCCCCAGGTAATGGGCCGCGGAGAAGGCCAGGGCGCTCAGCAGCAACGCCAGCAGCAGGCGCAACCAGTTCCGGCGCGATCGGCCGGCCAGCAATTTCACGAACAACCAGATGGCGCCCAGGCGGAAGACCAGCTCCTCGTACAGGCCGGCCCCGGCCGAGGCCACGATCTTCTCCAGCGGTCCCTGCAACGATGGTACCGCCCCCAGCAGGTGCAGCCGGTTCAGCAGCAGCGCCGCCAGCGGTCCCATGAGGGTGGCGTACAGGGCCGACTCGGCCAGGGTCAGGCCCAGCCGGCGGGAATCGATGAAGCGCCGCCCGGGCATGCTGCGCAGCCACAGCAGGTAGGCGCCCATGAGCAGCCCCAGCAGCAGCAGGTACAGCAGGGTGCTGTGGTGCAGCAGCAGGCCCGACAGGCGGGTGAAAAAGTCCACCCCGTTGGCCGCCCGCGGCGCCAGCAGCAGGCCCAGGTGGTAGAGGAAGAAGAGCGGCACCAGCGCCAGCAACTGCCGGCGCAGCTCGGCGGAACGGGGAGCTGGCGTGGCTGCCTTCACGGTACCAGGGTAACCGGACCTCCTTCCCCGGGCAAGGTTGACGTGCTGCCGGGGTGCCGTTATCTTGGGGACGCTATCGGGAGGAACGGCACATGATCAGCACATCCGACTTCAGGAAAGGCACGCGTTTTCTGCTCGACGGCGATCCCTACGTGGTCATGGAAAGCCAGACCCAGACCCCCTCGGCCCGGGGGGCGGCCACCCTGGTCAAGGTAAAGGTGCGCAACCTGCGCACCGGCCAGGTCTTCGACAAGAGCTTCAAGGCCGGGGAGAAGTTCAAGGAGCCGGACCTGGAGAAAAAGAGCGTGCAGTTCCTCTACTCCGAGGACGAGGGGCTGGTGTTCATGGACCAGGGCAGCTACGAGCAGTTCACCGTGCGCCGCCAGGAGCTGGGCGACAAGGCCGACTACATCACCGACGGGCTGGAGTGCAAGGCCATGTTCTTCGAGGGGCGCCTGCTGGACCTGGAGTTGCCCCCCACGGTGGAGTTCACCGTGGTGGAGGTGGAGCCGGGCACCAGGGGCGACACCGTGCAGGGCTCGGCCACCAAGCCGGCCGTCCTGGAAAACGGGCTGCGGGTGCAGGTGCCGCTCTACATCGAGGCCGGCGAACGCATCCGCGTCTCCACCAGGGACGGCACCTTCTCGGAGCGGGCGCGCTGAACGCCCGCCGCCGTTCCTTCCTCAGGGAACCCCGGGGAAGGCGTCCACGTACTTGATCTTGATGTCGGGGAAGGAAGTGACGATCTTGATCTTGATGTCGGGGAAGGAGTCCACGACCTTCCACTTGCCGCACTTGTCGGGGAAGGCATTCACCATCTTGACCTTGAGATCGGGAAAGGCGCTGACGATCTGCACCTTGAGATCGGGGAAGGAATCGACGAACTTGACCTTGCCCCAGAGCTTCTTGCCCTTGTAGGTACAGTCCTTGCCCACCTTGCCGGCCAGGGCCGAGCCGCCGGCCAGGCTCGCGGCCAGCACCAGAAGCAGAGCCAGCTTTTTCATGTGCGCCTCCTGGGGGAGCGCCGGCACCTCGCCGGGCGGGTGCGGCCCTCCGGGTTCGGGGTTGGCACCATCATACGGCGGGAAGGAGGGGATTCCAGGAAAAAAAATCCCGGCCCCTCGGGACCGGGAGAGAACATTTTGCCCTGCCGGCTGTTCAGTTGAAGATCTTCTCCAGTTCCTTTTCCACGACCGTCTCGCGGCAGTTGCGGGCCACGCTGATTTCCTTGATGAGCAGGGAACGGGCGGTGTCGAGCATCTTGCGCTCTCCAAACGACAGATCCTTGTCGAATTTCAACAGGTACAGGTCGCGCAGGACCTCGGCGATGTCGAAGATGGAACCGGTCTTTATCTTTTCCATGTACTCGCGGTAGCGGCGGTTCCAGGTCTGGCTCTTTACGGCGACTACCTTTTCCCTCAGGACCTTGTATACCTCCTTGACCTTGGAGCGTGGAATCACCTCTCTCAGTCCCACCGAGTCGACCTTGTCCTTGGGGATCATGATGCGCATGCCGTTGTCCAGTATGCGCAGGATGTATACATCCTGCTTCTGGCCCATTATTTCGCGCCTTTCGATGCCCAGAACCTCGCCGACCCCATGGGCGGGATAAACAGCCTTGTCCCCGACCTTGAAGGTTGACTGCATCTCATCTCCTTTATTTTGTTTTCCCACACACCTTCGAGGGCCTGCACCCTACCACACCAGACCACATGAAATCAACAAAAATCGGAGTGGGAAGATTCCCTACAGCCATTGCCTAGACGCGTGGAGAACGCCCGGCGATCTTGCTGTAGATATCAAGTATTACAGATAGTTGCCGCTCCGCGGCATGGTTTTTTGCAACCTGGCTCCGGCCGCGTGTCCCCATGGCCGTCGCCAGCCCCGGGCTGGAGACCAGGCTGCTTGCCGCCCGCGCCAGCGCCACCGGGTCTCCAGGTGTGACCAGATGGCCCACCTGGCCCGCCAGCAGCCATTCGCCGATTCCCCCGGTATTGCTGGCCACCACCGGCACCCCGGCCGCCAGCGCCTCCAGCCCGGAAATGCCGAAGGGTTCCGGCCACAGCGAGGGCAGCCACAGCGAGGCCGAGCGGGCCAGGAGATCGGCCAGGCGGCGGCGGTCGAGCCAGCCGGCGAAGATCACCCTGGCCCCCGGCCGGCGGGCGGCGGCGGCCACGGCGCCGGCCAGGGGTCCGTCGCCGGCGATGACCAGGGCCTGTCTCCGCCCGAGCAGGCGGGCGGCCCGCAGGGCCACGGCGACACCCTTGTGGGGGGCCAGGCGCCCGGCCAGGAGGTGGAGATGCCGCCGGCCGTGTGGCCGGGCCGGCGGGGCGGGTGCGATATCCGCCCAGGGAGCCACCACGAAAATCCGGGAGGCGGCCACGCCCACCTGGACGAGCTCGCCGGCCATGTATTTGGACAGCACCAGCACGGCCGCCATGTCGGCGACGGCCTCGAGGCGCCCGCGGGTCAGCCGCAGCATCCGCTCCGCGTAGCCCTCGTCTCCCAGGCAGGCGCGACAATGCTCGCCCAGGGGCACCCGGCAGATGCGCCCGCGGGCGTCGATCTTGCCCCGGCCCGGGCAGAAGCAGCGGTGATCCTGGACGGTGATCAGGCCCCGGCCGCTGCCGGCCACCAGCTCGAGCAGCTCCGGCGCCAGCAGGTCGTTGGCGTGGACGACGTGGGGACGGAAGTCGGCCAGCAGCTTCCGCAGCTTGCCGGCCAGGGAGGCCGGCACCCGCCGCCCGGGACGGCCGGCGTCGAGCCCCCGGAGTAGCTTCCAGGGGCCGATGCGCCGGCGCTCCGCCGCGGACAGGCTGCCGTCGTCGCTGCCGGCCAGCAGCAG
>QMME01000218.1 GCA_003647095.1 Deltaproteobacteria bacterium | reverse complement strand
TTGACCCGGCACCGTGCAGGCAATAGCATGGTCACATGGTTTCCGGTCTTGCCGATCGTTCTTCCCGGTATGTGCTGTTGTTGCTGTCGTCCATGGCGTTTTCCTGTTCGCCGGGTGGCTCGTCTGGAGAGAACGTCTTCACCTCCGACAGGTTCCTCAACATAGCCCATCGCGGCGGCGCCCTGCTGGCTCCTGAAGAGACCATGGTTGCCTATGAAAACGCCGTTGCTGCCGGAGCCGACGTTCTCGAGATGGACCTGCATGAAACCGCGGACGGGGTCATCGTTTGCATGCACGATGAGAAGATCGATCGCACAACCGACGGAGAGGGGTTCATTCGCAATTTCACCTATGAGGAACTGAGCCGCTTCGATGCCGGCTACAATTTTTCACCTCCGGATTTTCCCTGTCGCGGCCGGGGCCTCATCGTTCCCAGGTTCGTGGATATCCTGGATGCCTTTACCGATATGAGTTTCATGGCCGAGATCAAGCAGGTGGATCCGCCCATCATCGACGATGTTCTCGAGGTAATCCGGGAGCGAGGACTCTACGAGCGGATCATCATCGCTTCCCTGGTGGACAGCGTGGTGGAGAGGGTCAAGGAGAAGGATCCCCGAGTGATGACCTCGTGGGGTACAACCGAGATGCTCACCTTCGTCACCATGTCCGACGAGGATGAAAAGACCTTCCTGCCCAGCTCCCGCTTCCTGCAGCCTCCCCGGGAGGTGATCAGCGAGGAGACCATGGAGAGGATTCGCCGCTTCGCTCTCAAGGTACACGTCTGGACGGTCAACGAACCCGCTGACATGAGGAGGTTCATGGGCATGGGGGTGGACGGGATAATCACCGATGATCCCGAAACGCTCGAGGTCCTGGCCTCGTCCCGGTTCTCCAGGTATTGACAATTTTAAAGTCCAACTTCAGGATTGTCGCAGAAGCAAATCGTTACGTTACCGCCTGGCAGCGGCCATCGAGCCACATGAAGCAGGGGTGGGCGGTGATACCGGGGAAGGCCTCTTCCACGATCTTCGCTCCCGCCAACAGGTCCCGGCGGTGGACCTGGAGTTCCTGGTTGCTGTCGGGAATGTCCTCGGGCCCGTAGGCCCCGCAATCTTCGTGGTTCACCAGGTATACGGTGTCGATGTGGTGCAGCCGCCGCGAGGTATCGATCTGTTCCATGACGAAGTGGAACACCGCCTCGCTGGCCGGGCGGGCCAGGTTCTTGGCGGCGCCGGCCAGGCGCACGATGTCGGCGCCGCCGGCCAGCAGCCCCTCGTGATCGAGAAAGGCAAACAGCTGGCGGTTCAAACGGTAGTCCATGCAGAAGAGAACCAGGGCCCGGCACTTGTGCGCCATGTTCCGTACCTCCCGGTAAGGGTTTTACAGATCATCCGGCCGGGGAACAATATAAAAATTCGGGCTCCTCATAAGAATCTGTGCACGGTCTCTGGCAGCTGGAGGCCTACGAGGCAATGCTGTAGCGCAAGCGTAAACGTCTTCTCGGAGCGGTACCCATGGGCTCGGTGGGAGACCGCCTTCGCGTTGTTGTTCATGGCCTCTACACGGCTCATCTGCAGGACCGGTCCATGCATTGACTTTTTAGCAGACCGAATTTAGACTTATATATGGGTCAACCGTAGGAGGCGACCATGCGAAACATAAGAGTTTCCGAAAACATCATCACGGTCAGCGAGTTCAAGGCGCGAGCCGCCGAGTGGCTGAGACGCCTGTCAGGATCCTCCGAGCCGCTGGTCATCACGCAGAACGGCAAGGCCGCAGGGGTTTTACTTTCGCCGGCGGCGTACGACGAGTTCACCGAGCGGTACCGGTTCATGAAGGCCGTCGAGCAAGGCCTTTCCGATGTCGACGCGGGACGTGTCACGCCGCATGCCGACGTAGTCGCCGAAATACGCCACCGCTTCGGCGGTTCCGATGACGAATGACCGGTAAGAAGAAAGCCGGCCGGTCGCTCGACATTCTTTGGTCCGACCGGGCCAAAGATGACCTTGCGGCAATCGGCGACTACATCGCCGCGGACAATCCGCGCGCTGCCATGCAGTGGGTGGATAAACTCATCTCGGATATTGAGCGTGCGGCAGCCATGCCGCTCGCCGGTCGAATCGTTCCTGAGTACGCCGACCGCCGTGACATCCGTGAGGTGTTCAGACGTACATACCGGATCGTCTACCGTGTGAGGGACGAAGCAATCGAAGTGCTCACTATCTTTGAAGGCCACCGGGTTTTTCCGGAAGAAGCGATCGATCGTGAAAAGTGACACTTGCATTGTCAACAGCGATCAGTGACGGTTCGCCCAGGATGGAGGCCGTGGAGCCGAACAAGGTGCCAGAATCCAACCAACAGCAATGGCGTTGTCCCCTGGACAACACGCCCCTGCGCAAGCAGGTGGTCGGGGGGGTGGTGCTGAACACCTGCCCGCGCTGTGGCGGCATGTGGTTCGCCGCCGGGGGGCTGGACGAGGTGCTGGCCCGGGCCTTTGCCGATCCCGACGGCGTCATCTCCGGTGATCGGCGGGCCGGCGCCCGACTGCAGCAATACGGTTACGAGCGGGTACTGCGCTGTCCGCAATGCGGCCGGGAGATGGTGGCCGGACGCTACGGCGGTGGTGTCAGTTCCGTAGAGCTGGATCGCTGCCCCGGCTGCGGCGGGGCCTGGGCCGACGGTGGTGAGCTGGCGGCGCTGGTCGAGGATCTGTGCCGGCCCAGCGGCCTGGGCAGTGCCCGGGCCATGGGAGAGGCCATTGCCGGGGCGGTACGCGAACGCGAGCGCTGGAAGGAGATCAACCAGGCCGGCGGGGAACTCGGCCGGCGGGCTTCGCCGCTGGATCTTTTCCTGCCCAAGATCATCCTGCCCCTGGGTGCAGGTGTACAGGTGCAGAACTTCCCGGTGGTGACGGTTCTGCTGGTCCTGCTCTGTAGCGGAGTTTTCCTGGTGCAGGTGCTGGCAGTGGAGCACCTCCAGCAGTTCTTCCTGTCCTTCGGCCTGGTCCCGCAGCAAGTGTCTCAGGGACGGCAACTGTGGGGCCTGGTGACACACATGTTCGTGCACGGCGGCTGGCTGCACCTGCTGGGCAACATGTTCTACCTGTGGATCTTCGCCCGGGCCATCGAGGATGAGCTGGGACCGGTTGGATTCCTGTGGCAATACCTGCTCTGTGGCCTGATTGGTTCCCTGGTGCTGTTGCTGGTGCAACCGCAATCGCCGCTTCCAGCCGTGGGGGCCAGCGGTGCCATCTCGGGTGTCATGGGGATGTTTCTGGTCAGGCATCCCCGCGCCCGGATACCGACGTTGTTCATCAGGTACATAGTTCACGTACCGGCCTGGTTGTACTTGGGCCTGTGGGTGCTCTTGCAACTGCTGGCCCTGCTGGCTGTACCGGCCGGTTGCTCCTGCTCCGTCGCCTACAGCGCCCACATCGGTGGTTTCGCCGGCGGGCTGGCGCTGGCCTGGCTATACCGACGACGCTCGCGCCGGAGCCGGTGATCAACGTCGCAGCAACTGGTTGCCCAGCCACAACAACGCCAGCAGCATCGCCCCCCAGAATCCGACACCGTTCAGCAGGCGCCAGAAGCGGTTGGCGCGGGCCAGCACCTGCAATCTTTCCACCAGCATGATCTCGCAGGCACCGTTGCCGGTGTCGGTGCGGGTGGTGCTGGTTTTCAGGCGCACTGGCGCCGGCATGGTGCCGGCCGGGGCCCGCCGGGGGACGGCCGATACGTCCACCAGCTTGCCGTCCAGGCACACCTGGTCTCCCGCCCGGATACGCGCCAGCGCCGCGCGCAACTTCTCGTCCAGGGAAAAAACGTGGGTGTTGGACAGCTGCTGCATGCGAAAACCAATGGGGCCGGACCAGTGCACGAAGCAGGTGTTGCCGTGATGGGTGAAACTGGTGCCCGGGGCCTGGAAGGCCCGCGAGGAGACGTTCTCACCCCAGACCATGCACAGGTCGCGCTCGTAGAAGTCCTGGAAGCGCAAGCCCAGCATGGCATAGGTGTTTACGTGCACCACCAGGCCGCAGATGTGATAGGAGAACCTCGGCCGCAAGACCAGGTTCCAATCACCGTGGCGCAGCTGCACCGGCCGGGGAGCGGCGATCTCGGCCTGGCGGGGTTCGGCGAGCAGTTCCCGCCTGGTCTCGGTTACCCCTCCCAGGCGATCCCGCAGCAGCAGGCCCGACAACCAGGCGGCCAGGAATAGCACCAGCAGCCCCGGCAGCAGTTTCGTAACCCACGATTTTTCCCGCTGGCGGGAAAGAAAGGATGCGGCTCCGCTAGTTGTTCTCTGTTCTGCAGGTGCCGGCGTGTCGCCGGCAGCCGTATCCGCTGGTGGCTCCAGCCCCTGCTGCTCGAAAAAGCGGCGTAATCCCCGATGGTTGTTGGTGTCGAGGAGGGTCAGCAGGTGCCTGGCCGCCGCGACGCTCCCGCTGCCATCGGGTTCCGCTGCCAGCCGGCGGGCCAGTTCCCGTCCCAGTTCTGGTCGCGCGGCCGAACCCAGCAGCAGGCAGGCGGCTCGCAGCAGCCAGCCGGCCGCTGCCTCCTGCTCGGGCTCCGCAGCTTTTTGGGCGGCCAGGCGCAAGGCCGAGGCTGCCTCCAGAAACAGGCGTTGCCGTTGCAGTACCTGCGCCAGCCGCGCCAGCACCGTTGCGGGCAGATGCTCCAGTCGTGCGGTGGTGTCCAGCACCCGGAAGGCGGCCAGGACCTTGTCGTCATCGCCGTTTTCCAGCGCCCGTTCGAGGATCTGCCGGTAATCGTCTCCGCTCATGAGATGGCTGTCCTGCCGTATCGGTAGTTGCCGGCCGACTTCGCCCGCCACGATAACAAGCGCTTCTTTGCTTGACAAGCAACGGTTGGCAAGGAACCGGAAAAATACGGGTTGACACGGCCCGGTTAAAAGGCGAATAAGTGACAACGGAGTGTGTCTTCTGGTTTGGAGAAAGGAAGCTGACAGATGAAGCGCGAGGTCTGGTGGTTGGCTGCAGCCCTGGTAATGGCCCTGGCCGGTTCCGGTTGCAGCGAGGAAAAGAGCTGTGATTCCCATGCCTACAGCAAGTGTGAAGGTGGCGTGCTGTACTGGATGAACAGCTGCGATGAATACGAGCAGGTCATCATGACTTGCCCCAACGGTTGCAGTGCCGACATGACCTGGTGCGAGGGTGTGTCGCAACCCTGTGAATCCGCCCAGGACTGCCCTTCCGGGCAAGGTTGCCTGGAGAGCGGTACTTGCGGCACCTGCACTGCGAGCGGCCAGTGCCGCTCGGGGGAAGTGTGCGCCGAGGGCTTGTGCCTGGTCCCCTGTACCGGCGGCCCCTGCTGTGACACCGATACCGGCCTGTTCTACTCCTCCAGCCACGTTTGCAACAGCTGGACCGAGCGACGCTGCACCGGTACCGGCTGCGGGGCCGATCCCCAGCAGAGAACGGTGAGCCAGACCTGCTCCGGTGTCTCGGCTTCCTGCGACGGGCGGATAACCGAGGGAAGATGGCAGTACATCGAAAAGTGCGGTATAAATGAACTCTGCTACGTTGACGACCAGGGTGGCGGCTGCCAGCAGTGTGAAGTCATCTGCCGTGATGGCGCCTGCACCGGTTGCTCCGGTGAACCCTGTTGCGACAACGGCCAGGTGGCCGCCGCAGACACCATCTGCGATACCACCACCGAGTATCGCTGCGTGGGAGCGGACCCGTGCGGGGCCGATGTCAAGAGCCGCACGGTGACCCGGGTCTGCAACGGTTGGTCGGTGGGTTGTGACGGCGCCAAGAGCTACACCGAGTGGACTCTCGTGGAAGACTGTCCGGACACCGCCCTTTGCGTCTCCTCGGAGACCGAGGCCCATTGCCAGGCCTGCGAACAGGGCTGCAGCAATGGAGCCTGCATCGAGCCCTGCAGCGATGGCCCCTGCTGCGTGGGCGGCCAGCTGCAGGATTCCAGCACCGTTTGTGCCCAGTGGCAGGAATATCGTTGTACCGCGGATACCTGTGGCGGCGACGCCGAATCGCGGCAGGTCAGCCAGCACTGCTCGGGAGCCTCTTCCCTGTGTGATGGCACTACTGAATACGGAGACTGGACGTTGCTCGATGACTGTCCGGACGACGCCCTGTGCCACGCCGACGAAAACGGCGCCGCCTGCCAGGTGTGCGAGCTGGGCTGCAGCGAACAGGGCTGCAACCCCTGTACCGATGAGCCCTGCTGCGACAATGGGCAACCCCGTCCTTCGAGCTTTGCCTGCGACGCCTGGACGGAGTATCGCTGCAATGGCCTCGACTGCGGGGCCGATGCCCAGCAGCGGGCGGTACGCCAGTACTGTGACGGGCAATCCTACTATTGCCAGGGCGCCGTGGTGCCCGATGCCTGGCTGACCATCGAGGTCTGCCATGCGGATGACATCTGTCTTACCGACGATACATCCTATGCCGAGTGCCAGAACTGCCCGGCCGGCTGTAGTGCAGGTCAGTGCAACTAGCCGGATTTCCCACCTCGGCCGCAATCTCCGCGTCGCTGCTGTGAAAACGGTCCTCGACGTAGTTACACTACGACTGCGGCCATTTTCTTGCATCTCCTTGATCTTGCTGGCCGATCTGGGAAATCTGCAGGTCTCGGGTGGGAGATTCCGGACTAGGAAGTGTACTCGGCCCCCGCGGTTGCAGTAGAATCTCCCCGTGAGGGATTCATCGCGGCAACTTCTGGTCAAGGCAGTGTTCATCGCC
>QMME01000217.1 GCA_003647095.1 Deltaproteobacteria bacterium | reverse complement strand
AGGGGGCCGTGTTCGCGCACGTCGCGCCGCGCCCGGGCATAGGCCAGCAAGGCGCTGTTGGACTTGGGAGCGCAGGCCAGGTAGGTGGCCGCCTGCGACAGGCACAGGGAGGACTCCGGCAGCCCCACCATCTCGTGCGCCTGCAGGGCGGCCACGGCCACCTGCAGGGCCCGAGGGTCGGCGTTGCCGATATCTTCCGAGGCGAAGATGATCATGCGCCGCAGGATGAAACGCGGATCCTCGCCGGCCTCGAGCATGCGCGTCATCCAGTACACCGCGGCGTGCGGGTCGGAACCGCGCAGGCTCTTTATAAAGGCCGAAACCACGTTGTAGTGCTCCTCTCCGGCCCGGTCGTACAGCAGCGCCCGGTGCTGCACCGCCTCTTCCACCACCTGGCGATCGATGTGTTTCTTGCCGCCGGCGGCCAGGTGGCGGGACGCGGCCTCCAGGCTGTTGAGCGCCCGGCGGGCGTCTCCCTGGGAGGAACGACAGATCAGGGCCAGGGCCTCTTCGTCGATGGTCAATCCCTGCTTGCCCAGGCCACGATCGACATCTGCAATGGCCCGCCGGAGAATGGCCTGCAGGTGCTCCTCGGCCAGCGCCTCGAGCACGAACACCTTGCAGCGGGACAGCAGGGCCGAGATGATCTCGAAAGAGGGATTCTCGGTAGTGGCTCCGATGAGGGTCACCGTGCCCCGTTCCACGTGCGGCAACAGGGCGTCCTGCTGGGCCTTGTTCCAGCGGTGAATCTCGTCGATGAACAGCACCGTCTTCAGGCCCTGCTGGTCGCGGGCACCGGCCGCCTCCTTGATTATCTCGCGCAGCTGGCGCACCCCGCCCAGGACCGCCGAGAAGGGCACGAATCGGGCCCGGGTGGTGCTGGCGATGACAGCGGCCAGGGCGGTCTTGCCGCAACCGGGCGGACCCCAAAGGATCATCGAGGGCAAGTGGTCGGCGCGGATGGCCTTTTCCAGCAGCCGCCCTTGCCCCAGCAGCTTCTCCTGCCCCACGAACTCTTCCAGGCTGCGCGGGCGCATGCGCTCGGCCAGCGGCTGGTGGCGCTTGTCCTTCTCCGCCTCGGCTTGAAACAGGTCACGGTTCTTCATGGTGGGGGATGGTAACATATCCGTTGCATCCCCGGCCACTGCTTGGGTAACCTGCGGGGGCAAGCTGCCCGAAACAGCACGGAGGATGTCATGGCCACCCTGGGTATCTTCGGCAAGCACGGTTCGCAACGGGTTCAGGAGATGGCCCGTCTCCTGACCGAGCAGGCCCTGGCGGCCGGCTGGCAGGTAATGGTCGAGCAGCAGATAGTCGGCGAACCAGCCGCGGCCGGCGTATCGGTGGCGGCCCCGGAGAGCGTCGCCGCCGCTGCCGAACTGGCCGTTGTCCTGGGCGGCGACGGAACATTCATCCGCGTGGTGCGGCTGCTCGACGAACGAACGGTACCGGTGTTCGGGGTACACATGGGAGCCCTGGGTTACCTGACCGAGTTCACCGTCGACGAGGCGCCAGCCGAGCTGGCCCGGGTACTGGCGGGTGACCTGCACACCGAGAAGCGCACCCGCCTGCGCGTGCGCCTGCTGCGTCAGGGCCGCAGCCAGCACCAGTCACGCGTACTCAACGACGTGGTGGTCAATGTCAGCGGTATGAGCCGCATCATCGAGATCAAGGCTTCCCTGGCCGGAGATCGCATCACCACCTACCGGGCCGACGGTCTCATCGTGGCCACCCCCACCGGCTCGACGGCCTACTCGCTGTCGGCCGGCGGCCCCATCCTCATGCCCCAGGTTCCGGCGGTGGTGCTCACTCCCATCTGCCCGCATACCCTGACCATGCGTCCCCTGGTGCTGCCGGACGACGCCGAAATTGAACTCGAGGTGGTGCGCTCCGCCGACGGGGTCCAGGCCACCTTCGACGGCCAGGAGGTGTTGCCTCTCGAACCTGGTGACAAGCTGCTGATCGATCGCGCTCCGGGGCAAGTGCAGCTGGTGTGCCCTCCCCGCGACACCTTCCAGATCCTGCGCACCAAGCTCAAGTGGGGACAGCGCTGAGCGTGAGCCATGCTGGCACGACTGTCAATCCGCAACCTGGCCATCATCGAGCAACTCGAGGTGGAGTTCGCCGGCGGCTTCGAGGTGCTCAGCGGCGAGACCGGGGCCGGCAAGTCCGCCATCGTGCAGTCGCTGGCGCTGCTGCTGGAGACCCGGGTCGGGGCGGGAGCCATCCGCAGCGGTGCCGACAGCGGCGAGGTGGAGGCGGAATTCCGGCTGGCACCCGCGGATCCCCTGCGCCAGCGCCTGCAGGAGCTGGAACTGGACGCCGGGCAGGAGCTGCTGCTGCGGCGGGTGTTGAACCGCTCGGGCCGCAGCCGGGCGCTGGTCAACGGCCGCACGGTACCCGCGGCCCTGCTGGTGGAACTGGCGCGCGAGCTGGTGGCGGTCAGCGGCCAGCACGAACATGTCCGTCTCATCGACGAAGACACCCACCTGCTGCTGCTCGACGAGTTTGCCGGCCTGGGCGCAGAGCGGACCCGCCTGGCCGCCGCGGTGGCCCGCCTGCGGCAGGCGGAGGGTGAGCTGCAACGGCACCGGCAACTGGCAGAGCAGTCGGAGCAGCGCCGCGAATTCCTGAAATACAGCTTGCGGCGCATCCGCGAGGTCGATCCCCGGCCCGGTGAAATGGAACAACTCGGGCAGCTGCGCGAGCGCCTGCGCCACCGGGAGAAGATCGCCGCCGGCCTGAGCAGCGCCCTGGGCCTGCTGCAGGAAGCCGAGCCCTGCGTGCAGGATCTTCTCGGCCAGGCCGAGGCGGCCCTGCGTCCGCTGGCCGGCCTGGAACCCGCCCTGGCTTCTGTTCACCGGGGCCTGGGACAACTGGCGGAAGAGGCCGCCGACCTGGCCCGCGAACTGACCGATCAACTGGAAGGCATCGAGTCGCCGGTCCGCAGCCTGGAAGAGGTGGAAAACCGCCTGGACCAGTTACGCTCCCTGGCCCGGGCCCACGGCGGAGAGCTGCCGTCGGTGCTGGAGGCAGCCGCCAACCTGGAGGAGGAGCTGGCCGAGCTGCAAGGGGCTGAACAGGACCGGGGCCTGCTGGAGCGGAAGGTGCAGGAGCTGACCGGCGATGCCCGGCGCCAGGCCGAGGAGCTTTCCGCCCGGCGGCGCCGGGCCGCCGGCAGGCTGGCCGGGTTGCTGGAGCAAAACCTGCGAGCCCTGGCCATGAGCCACGCCCGGGTGGACATCGCCGTGGATTCCGGCCAGCATCTGCAACCCACCGGGTGCGATCAGGTCCGCCTGCTGCTGTCGGCCAATCCCGACCACCCCCCGCAACCGCTGGCCCGGGTGGCCTCGGGCGGAGAACTGTCGCGGGTACTGCTGGCCATCAAGACGGTGCTGAGCACCTCCGACCCGGTATCCTGCTACGTCTTCGACGAGGTAGACGCCGGCATCGGCGGCCAGGTGGCCGCCGAGGTGGGCCGTCAGCTGCAAGCGGTGGGCAGCCACCACCAGGTCATCTGCATCACCCACCTGGCCCCCATCGCCGCCTGCGCCAGCACTCACTACCGGGTAAGCAAGGGCACGCGCCGGGGACGTACCGTGGTGCGCATCGCCAGGCTCGATCACGAGCAGCGAATCCGCGAGCTGGCACGCATGCTCAGCGGCCGGCGGACCAGCAACCGGGCCCTGGAGCACGCCCGGGAACTGCTGCGCCAGTCATGTTGACCCCAACTTTGCAAAAAGCAACGTTGGGATTAGATAATTAGGCGGCGCCAAGGTGCCGCTGTTGGTCTTTACCAGCCTGCCCCTGGGCTGGACGGAGGGGCTCTGAAGTGCAGTGCTCTGGACCGAGTGCAAGAGACAACACCGCGGTCGGTTCCTTCGGCGACGACGGTCAACCTGCCCGTGCACGTGCTACCCTGAAGACCGCAACCGCGGATATCAGCGTTCGCAGACGGTGTGGTCCTCGGGGTTGTTGCGGTAGTCGTCGGAATTGATGGCCGGGCAGGCCTGGCGGATGCGGCGCTTGAGATCGTCCAGCTGCTGCCAGTCCAGGGCCACGGCATCGAAGACGATGGGGATGGGATCACCGGTGTCGTCGATAATGTGCAGCAGCTCCTCCAGGACGCCGTCGGCGCGGCCGGTTTCCCAGATGCCGGCGAAGTTCTGCTCGAAGGCATCGACCAGTTCCGGAAACAGGGCCCGGTCGTAGAAAACCATGTTCTCTATGGTGTTGTGTTCGGCGTTGTCTGAAAGGTTGTAGCTTCCCGAGGCCAACACCCGGCCGTCGACGATCAGGTACTTGTGGTGCATCTGCTTGGCATAGTGGTAGTCCCAGCGGTAACAGTAGCTCTTGAAACGCACCGGGATGCCGGCCTCGACCATCCGGTAGGAAAAATAGTAGCCGCGGTCATAGCAGTCCTGCTGGCGGCTGAGGCTGTCTCCGGCCGCCTCCAGGCAATCGGCCAGCTCCCGGTCCTGCTCCGACTGGTACCACTCGCTGATAAACTCCTGCTGGTCCAGGTAGATGCGGATGTCGAGGTGGGGATTCTTCTGCCAGGCGGCCAGCAGGGCCTCGGCCACCGGCCGCGAGCGCAGGTGCCCCGAGGCCAGGTGGAGCGACTGGCGCGCCGAGGCGATCAGTTCCACCAAGCGCTCGGCCACGGTATCGCGACCGCGCACGATGGTGAAAGTGGGACCGTAGGAGGTGTTCCTCACCGTGAAGTTGTCGGAGGTATAGGCGGCGTCTAGGGCCGGCCCATCGGGGATCATACCCGCGAGGATGGTCTTCGAGGAAAACCACTGCAGGCCGTCAGCCCAGACAAAATCCCGGGAGTTGTCCCAGAGCAGGTTGAACTCCTGCTGGAAGCGCAGCAGCAGTTCGCCCGAACCGGTCACGAACACGGTGTTCTCGTCGTAGCGGGTGCCGGCCGAGTGCGACCAGTTGCCGGAGCCGGTGGCCAGGGTGGCACTGAAGGCGCTCTCGGTATCTTCGCGGGGACCGTCGACGATGGCGAACTTGTGGTGCATGATCTTGTTGACGTAGCGAACGTCGATGCCCAGGTCTTCCAGCGCAGCCGAGAAGGTGCCGGCCGGATCCTTGCGATCCTCGGCGGCGGTATTGAAGATGAAGCGCACCGACACCCCCCGCCGCACCGCCCGCTCCAGGGCGTCGAGCAGGCCGTGGTCGCTGAAGGAGTACATGGCCACGTCGAGGGAGCGGGAGGCGGAATCGATCAGCCCGGCCATGCGTGCCAGGTGGCTCTGCGAGTAGTACTGGGGGGAGAAGATGACGTCGGCGCCGGGACTGACCGCGCAGCGGTGTTCCACCGCAGCCACCAGTTGCTCCATGGCCCGGGGACCGACGTAGTAGACGTCGTCGAGTTCCTGGACATCATCGAAGTAGTCGTCGTCTTCGGTGCCGGCCAGGCCGTCGGCACCGTCCCGGTGAGCGGCGATGTTACGCGCCGCCCGGCTGTGTACCCCGGCCGCCTGGAGCACCTCGGCCGATACTTCCGGATCGTTGACCCAGGCCACCACCTGGCGCACCGGGCATTCACCGTAGACGTCGTCGGCCTTGTCGCCCCCGGCCACGGGCTCATCGCGCCCGTCGGGAGAAGTCTCGCCCCCGCAGGCGAGCCCCAGCACCACCAACGACAACACCAGCAACAGGTAAAATCTTTTCATCGGCACTCGACTCCTTTTCCAGTCGTCTCCCGGTGCCAAGCGGCATTCTTCCAGGAGGCTTGCTATCTCCACACGGCCTGCAACCAGTAGGTCTCGTCGGCCTGCAATGCCGGCGACCAGGCCCGGGATAGCCGGTTGGGTCCGTCTTCCCAGCGCCGGCCGGCCCCGGCGTCCAGCGCCGTCAGTTTCCACTCGAACTGCAGCGCCAGCGGCAGCAACACGGGCTCGTTCGTCCACCAGTCCGGGTAATCCTGGGGATCGGTGACCAGTTCCACTCCCGGCCCCAGTTCTCCCCAGCCACCCAGGCGGGGGTAGTCGCCGAGCACGTACACCACCTCTCCCATGTCGGTCTCGGCCCGCCGGGCCAGGAAACCCACCGCTTGCTCGGGCCAGTCAGGCTGGACGAGCAGCCGTTGCTCCACCTCCTGGTAGGACTGTTCGCCATCGATGGCCTGGCCCTGCTCGGCGTAGCGTTCGAGCACCTTGAGCCACTCGGCCAGGTAGCGCCGGCCGGTACGGCCGTCGTCGAGGGCCTGGGTATCGATGAAGAGCATGCTCTCGGTGTTCCTGGCGATGTTGCTGGCAGTGCCCAGGCCGCTCTTGGTCCAGTTGGCCGAGTCGGCCACCACGCGGATATGGCTGCGGCCCAGCACCGCCACCTTGTGATGCATGGCCGAATAGGTGGTGGCGTAGTTGCGGGCCTCGTAGACGGCAACGCCGGCCGCCCGCAAGCGGTCATCGGTATCGTCGTGGTCCCCGCCGTCGGACTGCTTGCGATCGCTGATCACGTAGACGGGAATGCCGGCGGCGACCTTCTCGGCCAGCAGTTGCACCAGTGAGCGTTGCTCGCCGGGAGCGGTAATGTCGCGCAGCGAGTAGGTCATGATTAAGATCTGCTCCTGCTCCTCGCCCAGCCAGCGCAGGAACATCTCGCCCGGTCGTATTCCCTCGCGGGGACGGGTAAACAGGACGTTGACCGGGCGGGTATCGTCCCAGACGTTGACCGGCCGCTCGCCGTAGAGCAGGTGCCGGTACATGTCACGGTAGCGTTCCACCAGGAAGGAATCGCGAATGAGGTGGAAGTTCTCGT
>QMME01000216.1 GCA_003647095.1 Deltaproteobacteria bacterium | reverse complement strand
TCGTCGTAGTCGAGCCCGGGAAGCAGGGCGATGGGATCGAGCGTGGTCAGCAGCGGTTCGCCGGGATCCCCCATGCCGTCGGGAGGTGGCGGCAGGGTGAACTGTACCGGCTGGTCGGCAGTGGCGGGCAGCAGCACTTCCCACTGGCCGTCGTCGGCCAGGAAGGTGGCCCGGTACAGCGAGGCGCCCGCCACCGCCGAGGCGGTCATGGTGCGGTTGATGGTCGAGTAGGAAGCGTCCTCGGCAAAGTCCAGGAAGCCCTGCTCGAAGGCCAGGTCGGGCGGGAGGCTGGTGCCGTTGTAGAGCACCATGGCCACGTCGCTGGGTAGCGTGGTGGCGGTGCCACCGGGAATGGCCAGCACCACCACCAGGTAGCGCCCGGTCTCCAGGCCCCCGTAGGCCGGTGCCAGCTTCATGGTGAAGGGCTCCAGGTGCCCGGCATCGTCGGCCGTCTCGGAGGTTATCCCCAGCGGGGTCAGTCCCTGCACCTGGTAGCTGCCGGCCAGGACGGCGGTGGAGCGGATCTGGCTGCCCTGGTTGCTGGGCAGGTCGGGAACCTGCAGGTAGACGGTCATCGTCTGGGGCTGGGTGGGGGCCAGGTTGACTGCCTGCAGGCCGGACCAGTCGGGACGCATCTCGCTGGTATCGCCGTCACCGTCGATGTCGTCGCTGTCGACGACCTTGGGAATGGGAAAGATGTCGATGCCGGCGCGCAGGTCGTGGTCGAACACGGCGAAATAGGGCAGCAGGCGGCCCAGGATGTCGCCGGCCGAGCCGCCGGCACCCATGATGTCCTGCAACGTCGACATGGCCAGCTTGCCGCCCATGGCCCAGGCCGTGCGCAGGCCGCGCTGGCCCTCGACGTAGTAGGTGGGCTTGATGGGGAAGGGGTAGCTGCCGTACTCGACCGAGAGTACCATCTGCCCGGGCAGGGTGACGTCGAAATTGCCCATGCCGGGCACGCTGACGGTGACGGTGAAGATCTCGCCCATGAGCCGTGAGAAGTTCAGATCGATCAATTCACCGCCGATGCTGGCCCCGGCCAGCCCCAGCGAAACCTCGCCGGTGCCGGAAAAGGTCATCTGGCCGGTGAAACCACCGGCCTTGTTGGGGTTGCTGCGCAGGCCCAGTGGCAGCAGCAGGTCGCGGGAAAGCGTACCCAGCACCGACAGGTAATCGTGCTGTGTCTCGAAAACGTGGATATCGACCGGGCCGCCGGGATCGCTGAAGACGGCCTGGCCCTCGTCGTCGCTGGTCTGGGTCTCGCTGCCGTTGCCGCTGACCATCATCACCGTGGCCCCGGCCAGCGGGGAGCGGCTGTCCCGGTCGACCACGGTGACGGTGACGGTGTCGGCGGTTTGCCCGGCCAGGCTGGTGAACACCACCGGGTCCGAGGTCACCGGCGGGTTGGTGTTGTCGGCGATGGCGGTGACCAGGGTGTCGCCGGCCTCGCTGCCGCCGGTGAGCAGCCCGGCGGCGTCCACGGAGGCGCGATTGGGCTCCGAGGAACTCCAGTGGAAGGTGATGCCGGGCACGGCCTCGCCGTTCAGGGCCAGGGCCAGGGCCTCGAGCTGGATGACCTGTCCCTGGCGGATGGGACCGCCCGGGGTGAGGACGATCACCTGGTAGACGCTGTCGGGGTTGCCCGCGGCGATGCACTGGCCGCCCGAGCAGACCTGGCCGGGAGGGCAGTCTTCGGGACCACGGCAGACGAAGGGCACGCAGATGCCACCCACGCAGTCGCGATCGCTGTCGCAATCTTCGTCGCTGGTACAGGGCTGGGCCGGGTGGCAGTGGCTGTCTTCACACAGGCATCCGGTGTCCTGGCAGACATCCTGGTTGGCACAGTCGCTGTCGATGGCGCAGGCGGGCAGCTCCTCGCAGATGTTCTGCAGGCAGATGAAGTTGGCATCGTTGCAGTCGGCGTCGCTCGAGCAGGGGGTGTAGGTCTCGCAACGGCCGGCACGACAGCGCACGTACTGGCCGCTGCAGTCATCGTCGCTGGCGCACTGCGGTTCGACACAGGCATTGTTCTCGCAGATGAGACCGCCCGGGCAGGTGTTGTCACCAATGCATTGCTGGCGGCAGTGGCCGTCGCGGCACACCTGGGGAATGCCGCCGCTGGGGCAGTCGGCATCCTGGTAGCAGCCGCGGGCGCAGGTTCCATCCTGGCAGATGGTGCCGGTGGGACAGTCATCGTCCTGGCTGCAGGCCGGTGGTACCTGGCAGATGTTTTCCAGGCACAGCTCGTCGCTGCGACAGTCCTGGTCGGTGGAGCAATCGACCACCTGGCGCGGCTGGCAGGAGCCGTTATCGCAGTACTCGTCGCTGGCGCAGTCGTCGTCGGTGAGGCACTCGTCGTCCACGCAGGCGTACTGGTCGCAGTGCTGTCCACCGGGGCAATCGTCGTCGGAACGGCACTGGCCGGCCACGCAGACGTGGTCCTGGCAATGCTCGGTTCCGGGGCAGTCCTCGTCGGTGTTGCACAACGGCAGGCGGCAGTAGCCGTCCAGGCACACCCGTGGGCTCTGGCAGTCGCCGTCGCCGCTGCAGGTAACCGCCGGCCGGCATTCGCCCTCCATGCAGGTGGAACCGACGGGGCAATCGGAGTCGCCGTTGGGGCAGGGGATGTAGCTGGGTCCGCTGGAACTGCAGGCGGCCAGCAACAGGCAGGATACGCTGAGGAAGGACAACAGGCTCTGCTTCATGGCAACCTCCTGGTTGGGAACTGGGCAGAAACTAGCATGTAACGCCGTTGCTTCACAAGGGTGGACGGGAAAGACGTGGCGCGGCGTGTCGAAAATGGGCTTGCTGCTGGCGCCGGTCTGCATCTATGCTACGGCCCATGAACATTCTCGTGGTCGGAGCCGGCGTGGTCGGCGAGGCGTTGGCCGAGCAGTTGTCGCAGGAGGGACATCGCGTGGCCCTGGTGGACCGGGATCGGGCCAAGGTGGCACGCCTGCAGGAGAAGCTGGACGTGCTGGCGGTGTGCGGGGAAGCCGGCATGCCCAGCGTGCTCGAACGCGCCGGGGTGAAACAGGCCCAGATGGTCATTGCCGTCACCAACAGCGACGAGGTCAACATCGTTGTGGGTATGCTCTCCGGGCGCCTGCAGGTGCAGCACTGCATAGTGCGGGTGCGCAACCGCGAGTACACCGATGATGGCAGTCTGCTTTCCTTGTCCGACCTGGGCATCGACCAGGTGATCAACCCGGAACCGGTGATGGTAGAAGCCCTGGAGCACATGGTGGCCATTCCCGGCTCTTCCGATTTCGCCAAGCTGGCGGGAGGACAGGTGTTGATGCTGGGTTTCGACATCGCTGCCGGCAGCCCGCTGGCCGGACGCAGCCTGGCCGAGTTGCGGGAACTCTCCAGCCTGGATGCCTTCCTGGTCCTCTACCTGCACCGGGGAGACCAGGTCATCGTTCCCCGCGGCCACGATCGCATCGAGGCCGGCGACAACGTTCACCTGCTGGTATCCGCCGATACCCTTCATTTCGTGGCGCCCCTGGTGCATGCCACCCCCAAGCGGGTGAAGCGCATCCTGGTGGCCGGGGCCAGCCGCGTGGCGGAGGATTTCGCCAGGCGCGTGAGCGGGCACGTGGAAAACGTCTTTTTGCTGGTGAGCGACAGCCAGCAAGCCGAGGAGGTCGCCGGCAAGATGCCGGGAGTGACGGTGCTCGAAGGCGAGGCCACCGACCTGGATCTGCTCAATGAAGCCGGCCTGGAGCAGTGTGACCTGTTCTGCGCCCTCTCCGACAGTGAACAGCAAAACATGATGTCGGCCCTGCTGGCCAAGCGACACTCGCGTACCGCCACCGCGGTGCTGGTCAACCAGCCCGAGTACGTGCCGGTGATGGACAGCCTGGGAGTGGATATCGTGCTCAATCCCCGGCTGGTGACGGTGGGGGAGATCCTCATGCACGTGCGTCGCGGTCACGTCCACTCGGTTACCCGCCTGGCCGAGAGTCGCGCCGAACTGATCGAGTTCGAGGTGGCCGCGGGTTCACCCATCACCGAGCGGGCGCTCAAGGACGTGGCCTTCCCTCGCAATGCCTTGCTGGGGGCGGTGGTGCGGGAGGATGTCATGGAGATCCCCCGCGGTACCACCCAGGTACGTGCCGGCGATATCGCGGTGGTGTTCGCCATGCCCGAAGCCATTCCCGCCATCGAGAAGTTGTTCGCGCATCGCCAGCGGTGGTGACATGAACTGGCGGGCAATCTGCGGTATCCTGGGCTACCTGTGGCTCATCCTGGGCGGATGCCTGCTGGCACCGCTGGTAGTGGCACTGGCTTACGACTCCCGCAGTTCCCTGGAGACAACGGAGATCGTCGCCTTCTCGGTCACCCCGGTCGCCTGCCTGCTGGCCGGCTGGTGGCTCCAGCACTCTTTCGGACACCTGGCCGGAAGCATCGGCCGACGCGAGGGCTTCGCGGTGGTGTCCTTCGCCTGGCTGACGGCGGTGTTGCTGGGAATGCTTCCCTTCGTCATCTGCGGGGTGATGAACATCCACGATGCCTTCTTCGAGACCATGAGCGGCTTCACCACCACCGGGGCCACCATCCTGGGCGCACCCGGAGTGGCTATTGAGTCGCTGCCTCACGGCCTGCAGTTCTGGCGCTGCATGACCCAGTGGCTGGGAGGAATGGGCATCGTGGTGTTGAGCGTGGCCCTGCTGTCGTTTCTCGGGGTAGGGGGGTACCGTTTGCTCAAGGCCGAGACGCCCGGCGGGGTGGTCTTCGAAAAGGAGCGCCCGCGCATCAGCGAGATGGCCAAGCAACTGTGGCGACTGTACCTGATGCTCTCCCTGGCCCAGCTGTTGTTGCTGATGCTGGCGGGGATGACCTTCTTCGACGCCTGCTGTCACACCTTCACTACCATGTCCACGGGGGGATTTTCGCCCCATACCGAGTCGCTGGCCTTCTTCTCGCCCGGCGTGCAGTGGATCGTAATAGTGTTCATGTTCCTGGCGGGCATGAATTTCGCGTTGCACGCACAGCTGTTGCGGCGGCGTCCCGCGGCGGTACTGGCCAACCCGGAATTCCGCCTCTACCTGGTCATCATCATGGTCGTTGCCTTGGTGGGAGTAGCGGTGGTGCCCGGCGTGGATAGCCTGGGGGGACGCATCCGCCATTCCCTCTTCCAGGTGGTTTCCATTGGCACCACCACCGGCTACGCCACCGCCGATTTCGACACCTGGCCGGAGATCATGCGTTGGTTGCTGGTGTTGTTGATGTTCAGCGGCGGCTGCATGGGTTCCACCGGCGGGGGCATGAAGGTGGCCCGCTTGCTGGTCTTCGCCAAGGTGGTGAGCCAGCAAGTACACCGGCTGGTCTATCCCCACGCCGTCCGGCCCATTCGCATCGGGGGGCGGGTGATGGAGGCCGGCATCGTGTCCAACATCCTGGCCTTCGGGGTGCTGTACCTGTTGGCTTTCGCCTGCGGGACCTCGGTGATGGCGGCCGCCGGCTACGACCTGGTCTCTTCGCTGTCGGCGGCGGCCGCCGCCCTGGGCAACATCGGGCCCGGCCTGGGGGCGGTCGGGCCCATGGCCCACTGGGGGCATTTGCCGGTGGTGGCCAAGTGGGTGATGTCGCTGCTGATGCTGCTGGGCCGGCTGGAGATATTCTCGGTGGTGGTGCTGTTTTCCTCCTGGGCCTGGAAAAAATAGCCGGCCGGGCGGCTTGCCCGGATGTACCTCAGGTGGTATCGATTGGTCATGAGCGTCGGGGAACACAGCCCCGCCCGGGAAGTCGGCCGTGGCCGCGGCCGGATGCTGTCGTTGCTGTCGCTGGCGGTGTTGCTGGCGGTGGCCGGCAGCGTCCTGGCGCTGGTGGGCCGGCGAGGTAAGAATACACCGGCCGGGGCCGTAAGCTGGGTGCGCCATCCCGCCCTGCCGTTTGCCATCACCGCCACCGAGGTGACCGTGGCCCAGTTCCGTGCCTGCGTGCAGGCCGGGGCCTGCAAGCCGGACACCGTCGACCCGGTTTGCAACTACGGCCAGAAGGGTCGCGACGACCATCCGCTGAATTGCGTCAACTACTTCGGAGCCGAGCAGTTCTGCGCCTTCGCCGGCGGGCGGATGTGCACCGAGCAGGAGTGGCTGAGCGCCTGCCGGGGGACGGAGGGGCGAGCCTTTCCCTACGGCGACACCTTCGTGGCTGCTGCCTGCAACGTGCACCCCAACAACTCGCGCTCCCGGAGCCGGCAGTGGAGTACGGTACCGGCAGCCAGCCTGGTTACTTGCCAGGGCGGGCTCGCAGGCCTGTTCGACATGGCCGGCAACGTCGCCGAGTGGGTCGCCGATTGCCATGGCTCCTATTGCAAGTTCCGTGGCGCCGGCTTCCTCAGCAACCAGCCGGTGGAGCGTTTCGCCGCCTGCCGGGGGGTCTGCTCCGGCAACCAGAAGACGCTGAAATCGTCCGTGGTCGGCATCCGTTGCTGCCGGGACGAACTGTCAACCCCATAGTTGCAATAAGCAACGTTGGGGTTTCATGATAAACCGGTACTGGACTTCAACCTCGTAGTTGCTTGTGCAACAGCATGGTCAACAGAAGAAAGGAAACTACTCCGGTGAGCGGTGCCGATCTCTACCTGGAACAGATCGACTTGTCCCGCTACCTGTCCGGGCAGAGCTGTCATCAGTGCGGCGCGGATAGTTGCCGGGAACTGATTGAGTTGCTGCAGCAGCAAGGATGTGACCTGACCCGGGTCGAGCCCGACCCGGATAGGCGCCGGCAGCTGGAAAGAATGCTGGCCCTGGGGCGGGAGCTGCCCCGCCCCC
>QMME01000215.1 GCA_003647095.1 Deltaproteobacteria bacterium | reverse complement strand
ACCAGCCTGGTCAGCTCGGTGGTGGACAAGGAAACCCAGGAAAAGATCGACGTCGTCAAGCAGCGCATGATCCGCAACTACGGCTACTGCGAGATCTGCGCCACCGACGTGCTCAGTTTCGTGGCCTCCATCTTCGCGCGGGGAGACGCCAAGGAAGACTAGCTTCACCCCGGCCCCGGCCACCGAGGTGCCGCCGCCATGGCTCAGAAGATTGACAGCGATCACTCCCGCTTCCGGCAGATTGTCCGCGGCAAGATCAAGGACAACCTGCGCCGTTTCATCACCAAGGGCGAGATCCTGGGCAAGAAGGGCAAAGACGTGGTGGCCATTCCCCTGCCGCAGATCCAGATTCCCCGCTTCCAGTACGGCCACAAGGACACCGGCGGGGTGGGCCAGGGCGAGGGCGAGGTGGGCACGGTGCTGCAGCCCGGAGACGTCGAGGGAGAGGCCGGCCAGGCCGGCTCCGATCCTTCCGAGCACGTGCTCGAGGTCGAGGTCACCATCGAGGAACTGGCCCAGATCCTGGGCGAGGAACTGGAGCTGCCCCGCATCGAGCCGCGCGGCAAGCACCGCCTGGAGTCGGAAAAGACCCGTTACACCGGTATCCACCGCGTGGGGCCGGAGAGCCTGCGTCACTTCAAGCGCACCTTCAAGGCCGCCCTCAAGCGCCAGATCGCCTCCGGCCTGTACGACCCCAACAACCCCGTGGTCATCCCCATCCGCGAGGACCGCCGTTACCGTTCCTGGAAGGTGTCCTGGCTGCCGGAGTCCAATGCCGCCATCATCTACATGATGGACGTCTCCGGCTCCATGGGCGACGAGCAGAAGGAACTGGTGCGCATCGAGTCCTTCTGGCTCGACACCTGGCTGCAGAGCCAGTACCAGGGCCTGGAGGTGCGCTACATCACCCACGACGCGGCGGCGCGCGAGGTGGATCGCCACACCTTCTTTCACACCCGGGAAAGCGGCGGCACCATGATCTCCTCGGCCTACCAGCTGTGTGCCGAGATCATCGCCAACGACTACGGCTCGGGAGAGTGGAACATCTACCCCTTCCACTTCTCCGACGGCGACAACTGGTCCAGCGACGACACCAAGACCTGCATCGAGCTGTTGCGCACCAAGATCCTGCCGGCGTCAAACCAGTTCGGCTACGGCCAGGTGGAGAGTCCCTACGGTTCCGGGCAGTTCATCAAGGACCTGCGCGAGGCCTTCGGGGACCAGGAGGAAAAGCTCGTTCTCAGCGAGATTGCCGATCACGAGGCCATCGTGCAGTCAATCCGCGATTTCCTGGGAAAGGGGCGTTGACCGTGGCCCTGCCCCTGTACCTGCGCGAGCTGCAGCAGGAAATCGAATCCTATGCCCGGGAATTCGGCCTGGACTTCTTCGACATCATCTTCGAGGTGCTGCCCTACCAGGCCATCAACATGATCGCCGCCTATGGAGGTTTTCCCACCCGCTATCCCCACTGGCGTTTCGGCATGGAGTACGAACAGCTGTCCAAGACCCACACCTATGGCCTGGGCAAGATCTACGAGATGGTCATCAACAACGATCCCTGCTACGCCTACCTGCAAGAGGGCAACTCGCTGGTGGATCAAAAGATCGTCATGGCCCACGTCCACGCCCACTGCGATTTCTTCAAGAACAACGTCTGGTTCAAGGACACCAACCGCAAGATGATGAACGAGATGGCCAACCACGCCACCCGCATCCGCCGCTACATGACCCGGCACGGGGTGGACCGGGTGGAGGGGTTCATCGACACCTGCCTGTCGCTGGAAAACCTCATCGACCTGCACGCGCCCATGATCCGGCGGCGGCCCGCGCAGCGGCCCCCGGCCCGCGGGGAAAACGCCGGTTCGAACCAACGCCGCGGCCGGGAAGTGCCCCGGCTGCCGGTGCAGCGCCGCTACCTGGATCCCTACATCAACCCGGCCGAGTTCATCGAAAAGCAGAAGCAGAAGCTGGCCGAGCAGCGGCGCCAGGCCCGGCGCTTTCCCGCCCAGCCGGAACGCGACGTGTTGCTGTGCCTGATGGAACATGCCCCGCTCAACCGCTGGCAGCGTGACGTCCTGGGCATCATCCGCGAGGAGGCCTATTACTTCGCGCCCCAGGGGCAGACCAAGATCATGAACGAGGGTTGGGCTTCCTACTGGCACTCGACCATCTGCACCCAGCGGGCGCTGGACGACTCCGAGATCATCGACTTCGCCGATCATCACTCCGGCACCATGGGCACCCAACCCGGGCGCGTCAATCCCTACAAGCTGGGCATCGAGCTCTACCGCTACATCGAGGACAAGTACAACCGGGGCCGCTTCGGCAAGGACTACGAGGAATGCCAGGACCTGGACAAGAAGCGCCGCTGGGACAAGAAGCTGGGCCTGGGACGCGAGAAGATCTTCGAGGTGCGGCGCCTGCACAACGATGTCACCTTCGTCGACGAGTTCCTCGACGAGGAGTTCGCCCTGCAGCAGAAACTGTTCGGCTACCGCTTCAACAAGAGCACCGGCAACTGGGAGATCGACACCCGCGCCTTCAAGGAGATCAAGAAGCGGCTGCTGTTTTCTCTCACCAACTTCGGCCAGCCGCTCATCGAAGTGGTGGACATGAACCACGCCAACCGCGGTGAACTGCTGCTGGTGCACCGGCACGAGGGCGTGGATCTCAAGCTCGACTGGGCCCGCTCTACCATGGAAGCGCTCTACCGGCTGTGGTCCCGCCCGGTCATGGTGAGGACCATCGTGGGAGAGAAGCACACCCTGCTGCGTTACGACGGCCAGGATCACACCGCCGAAACGGTCTCGGCCGCGGACGGGCTGGGCGACCCTCCTGCAGAAGACGAGAACGACGACCAGGACTGACGGCCGCTTACGGGTTGCTAGCGCAGCAGGGGAGCCAGCACCCCGGGCAGCTTCGTACAGCTGCCCCGGCAGCTGGCCGGCTGCAGGGGCCGGAAGCCGCTGCGGCGCAGCTCGGCGGCACCCGGCGCCTCCAGCAGCATCCGCAGCAGTTGAGCCGCCTGCCGGGCGTGGACGGCGCTGGCGGGAATACAGGCTCCGTAGATCACCGGCCGGGCCGGCAGTTGCACCCGCCGGCCGCTGCCCAGCTCGGCCGTGGCGGCAACCCGGGCATAGGTGTCGGCCCGGCCGGGATCACCCAGGTTGATGGCCGCGGGCAGGGCGACGAACTGCAGGCGGTACTCCTCGGCGCTGGAGCGGAAGACGAAGACATAGTCAACTGCCCGGGTTTGCAGCAGTCCCACCAGCTTGTCGATGTCATCGACCACGTGGCGGGGGGCGACCCGGGCGCGCAGGTTCGAGGCGAGATTCTTCGCCCAGGCCTTGCCGGCATAGTGGCGTTCGGCCAGCTGCCACACCTGCAGGGTCTGAAATCCGATGGGAGCGGTGCGCTCGTTGGCGCGTGCCAGGCGCACCCCCTCGGCGAGCAACCAGCGGGGCCAGTTGCCGGCGTCCATCTCCTCGGCATGGGGAGAGTGCGGCCCGTAAGCCAGGACAATCTCGTTGGAGCAAAACTGCACCAGCCACGGGGCATGTTCCGGCAAGAGGATGTCCCGCAGCACTCGCCAGTCGGCGCTGAGCACCAGGTCGGCCCGGCGACCCAGCTCGGCCACCTTGCGGGCGGCCACCTGGGAACCGCTGGGTTCCACGACCACCTGCCAGCCCGGGTGCTGCTCCGCGAACCGGCGTCCCAACCCGGTGGCGACCCGTGACAGGCTGGCGGCGCAGAAGATGGTCAGCTGCTGCCGCTGCGAGCAGGCCGGCAACAGGCCGGCCAGCAACAACAGGGCGGCCATCCCGGCGCGGCACAGCCGCAGGCGACCGTGGTGGCTCATGGGATCTGCTGCAGGACGGCGCTCATGAAGGCCTTGGCCTCGCTCTCGGCCGTGGCCGGCTTGGTGTTGGTCTCTATGAAGTACTTGCCCTTCTGGGCATCGGCACCACAGTAGAAGGGAGCGGTGCAGCCGAAGCGCCCCTTGGCCTCGCCACCGCCATAACTTTCGTCGGTCCAGCTGATGCCGCTGTAGTCGGCCAGGGCGTCGTAGACGGCGGAGGCCTTGTCGGCGTCGCTCATCTCGAAGATGTGCAGGTCTATGGTGATCTCACCGTTCACGTAGAACTCCTGGGCCAGGGCCACCCAGCCGCCGGTGGCGGTGAAGGTGTCCATGGCACCGTCCACCCACATGGTGGCCTCGGCCAGATCGCTGGTGACCTCGGGACCGGCCTCGCCCCGGCTGGTGTCTTCCTGCCAGCCGCTGATCTGGCCCGAGGCCGGCAGCAGGTCGACCAGATCGACCTGCTCGCCGCCGCCGGATGAACCGCAGCCGACTACCGCCAGCAACGATGACAACAACATGCTCAGCACGATGACGCCGTATCTACTCATGGTTCATCCCTCCTCGCTTGCGGCCGTGGAAATACACGCTCGTTCTAGATGGGGTTCACCACCAGGTTGCCCGGGGCGGCCGGGGCTACTTCGTCGACGACGACGTCCTCGTCCAGGAACGACACCGTGCCCACTCCCTCGGGCCCGCCGCGGCGGTAAAAGACCACCAGCTGCAAAAGATAGGCGCCCAGCAGGCGCGGGTAGTTGTCGCTGTGGTTGAGGCCGTCGAAGCCGTCGGGGATCAGGAAATCGGTGATGGGTTGATCGTCTCCCATGATGCCCAGGGCGGCCGCACAGACCTGGCGCACCCGCCGGTCCTCGTTGCCGTCGTTCAGGCAGGCGCGCACCTGGCTTTCGGTGCTCTCGCCCAGGATCAGCTGGGCGGCCTGGGCCATGCGCCGGGCCGCCTGGCTGGCGTCGGAGGAGGCCATCTGGTCGATGCGGCTGGCCACCCCGGCATCCGAGCCGCCGTAGGCGGCGAAGAAGGCGGCCAGGCCGCGCACCCAGTCGCTGTCGTGATCCATGTTGCTGATCATGTCGCCGACGACGTCTCCCCGGTTGACCTCGTTGAAGGCCCGCCAGGCCAGGCGCACGGAAAGCTGGTGGCCGGCGCGGATGCATTGCTCGCCGATCTGGTTTTCGAAGTCAGTCGGTGTTGCCCCCCAGGCCTGGCGCAGGCCGTCGACACCGTCCGCCTCGCAGCCGTTGCAACCCAGGTCGGCCAGCAGGGCGTTGTTCAGAGACAACGTCTGCGACGGATTCTGGATGCGATTGCGCACCTCACTCTCGGTAACGTCCTGGCGTAACCAATTGTGGTCGAGATCCAGCCACTGGCCGTCCATGATGCTGGTGAGTTCCATGGCCACCTGCAGGTTGAGAGCGGCCACGTCGTCCGAGCCGGCGGCGGTGCGGGTGATGTGCAGCACGAAGGTGACCTCGTGCCCCGGGTAGACGCGTTTCTGCTCGGCCTCGGCCTCGCTGGGGGTGACGGTGACGTCCAGCTCCGCCGGGGGGTTGGCGCGCAGCTTCAGCCAGTACAGGGTGTAGGGGAAGTTGTTGCGCACGCGCACGCGCAGGTCGCCGCTTTCGCCCACGCCCAGGTTGATGTTCTGCCGCTCGGGCTTGACCACGATGCGGGCGAAGGTCTGGTAGATGTTCGAACACCAGTGGGCCCGGGCCGGGGTGGCATCGCCGAGCACGAGCCCCGTGGCCAGCAGCAGGATCACCCTGGGGACGGAAGCGGAGAGGTATTTGGGCTTGGATCTCATGCGCCAATTCTACTGGCAGGCACAGTAAATGACAAGATCGCTACCGGCCCGGGGCAGGATAAGCAGCTCAGAGCAGTCGTGACAGAACCGTTGCGGCGTCGGCCACCAACAAGGTTGCGCCGGCCACCTGGTATTCTTTCCGGCACACCGGCGAGGCCACCACCTGCAGCGCCCGCCGGCAAGCCAACGCGGGAAGAAACTTGCTCCAGTTCTTCGAGGGAGTGGTGTCTGTCAGTTTCACTTCCACCGGCAACCAGGGTCGCCCATCCCGGGTAATCAGGAAGTCTATCTCCTGCTTTTCCTTGTTGCGCAGGAAAAACAGTTCGAAGTCGCCCTCGCCGGTATCCGTCCAGAAGTGGCAAGCTTTCAGCAGGTGCCCGGCCACCAGGTTCTCGAAGCGGGCGGCGCGATCAACGACTTCGCTCCAGTCCCAGAGATAGACTTTCCCCGTCTTCTTCAAGGAACGCTTTATTCGTTTCTGGTACGGCTTTATCTCGTAAAGATAGTAAACCTCTTGGAGCAACAACAGCCAGCGCTTGACGGTGACCGGGCTGATTTCCAGATCCTCGGCCAACGATGTCTGCGAGAACAGAGAACCCACTCGTTCGGGCAGTAGCGCGGCCATCATCTCCAGGCGACTGAACTCCGGTATCCTGGTCAGGTCGCGCAGGTCTTCGCGGATGATAGCTTCCACCCGGGTACGACGCCACAGCCGGGCCTTCCTGGCATCCTGGGCCAGTAGCGGTTCGGGAAAGGGACCGAACTCCATCAGGTCTGCAAGGTACTGTTGTTGAGTCCGGCCCGGCGGCCGGGACCGTTCGAAGATTCCTTCCAGGCACTCGTCCGGTGCAATCGCTCGGGGACGTTGCACTTCCGCCAGGGAAAAAGGATGCAGGCGGAAGGGAAGGTATCTGCCCAGCAGGCTGTCCGAACCCTTGCGGTAGACAGCCAGGCGAGCGCTGCCGGTGACCAGGATGTCGGCGGGGTGTTCCAGGGTATCGTATAATCCCTTCAGGGTTCGCTTCCAGCCGCGGGCCTTGTGGATCTCGTCAAGGACGACCAGGGGAACGCGGCCCCGGGGGCGGGGGATCACCAACCTGGGTTGCTTTGACCAGATGCGGCGGAATT
>QMME01000214.1 GCA_003647095.1 Deltaproteobacteria bacterium | reverse complement strand
TCGTTGCTGTTGTGGTCCTGCGCCAACCCGGGCTCCTACTCCATAGAGTTGCTTTTCCCCGATGAGCGTGCCCGGCAGTTGACCGCATCGCTGCGCCTGGTGCTGGTGCGGCCGGCCAGCCAGGCGAATTGCTCGGATCTGCTGGCCGGACAGGCGCAGCCGGGAGACGACGGCTACGATATCGAAGACCAGGTCACCTTTACCCTACCGCTGTCGGAAGATGCTCCCTTTCTGGAGGTCCAGGCGGAAGGACGGATCCTGCTTTTTGCCGAGGGCAGTGACTCCGCAGCTACGGTGATAGTCAACGGCTGCAGCGAGGCCCAGGCCAGCCTGGGTGGCGTGCACGAGGTAACCATCCAACTTTCCTGGACGATTCAGCCTTGCGAGGCGGACGATGACTGCGAGGACGGAAACCCCTGCACCGCCGATAGTTGCGTCCAGCTGCTTTGTAGTCATGAAGCGGTTCCCTCGGGAACCACCTGTGACGACGGCAACTGGTGCAGTGTCCAGGACAGCTGTGATGGTGCCGGCAACTGCAGCGGCCAGCCGCGCGACTGCTCGCAACTCGACGGCCAGTGCCTGAGAGGCGTTTGCGACGAGGAGCAGGACAGCTGTGTCGCCGAGCCGGACAACGAGGGACAGCCCTGTGATGACGGGTTGTTCTGTACCACGGGAGAGATCTGCCAGGGGGGCACGTGCGGCGGCGGTGGAGAGACCGACTGTGACGATGGCATCGACTGCACCACCGACAGCTGCGACCAGCAGAGCGATTCCTGCCTCAATGAGCCCGTTGACGCTGCCTGCGATGACGGCATTCCCTGCAGCACGGATACTTGTAACGTCCTTTCCGGGTGCCAGCATACGGCCAATGCCGGTGGATGCCCATCGTATCACATCGGCCCGGTTGCCGACGGCTGCCCGCACCTGGACGAAGCGGGGCTTCCAACCAGTGTTTGTGACTACACCGGCGACAGCGGCCTGGAGCAGGCGGTTGCTGACGCTCCCGCAGAAGGAGCCTCCTTTTTTCTCTACGACGACGACGGGCAGCCCTTCTGGTTTCACGCCTGCACACTTGACATTCCCGGTTCTTCGCTGGTGGCGGCTGCAACTGGAGTCGAGCGGAGAAACGTCATTCTCTCCTGCCCGCCAACCTCGACGGGACAGAACGGTATCCTGCACCTTGATGGAGACGACATTCATATCAAGGATGTAACCTTCGTCAATCTCAGTGGCAGCAACGCAGCCATCTCCACCTGGCCGCTGCTCAGCCAGCAGGATGGAGCCAGCGAGGGCCACCTCATCGAGAACGTGATCGGCATGGCCCTGCAACCGGAGGTGGTGGGCTACAACAGCATCGAAGAACCCCTGCGGCTGGGTTCCCATACCACGGTTCGCAACTCGCACTTCTTTGGTTTCTACGAAAACAGCTTCCGCCTGGCCGGACTGCAAGATGTTCGCCTGGTGGGCAACACACTGGTCTATTTCCAGAAGGCCGGTTCACCCATCACCGTGGAGGATTCCAGCGGGGTGGTGCTGGCCAACAACCTGGTGCTGTCGTTGACCAACCAGCTCGACGCCCTGGTCACTGGTTCTGGGCAGACCACCGGCCTGGTGGTGAGTGGGAACGTGGTGGAGGGCTTCGCCGAGCTGGTGACCGGGCTGGATCCTGACGACAACAGCAACCTGGTCCAGGACAACAGCCTGGGTCCGGCCGAGGTGGAATCACCCCTGGTGCCTCTTTTCCTGGCCGACAGCACCCAGCTGACCAGCCCCCTGGTGGCCGGGGAGGGCAGCAGCCTGGACGGCCAGCTCCTGGAAGGACGCACCGGCCTGTTGCCGGGAGCCTACCAGCAGCGCAGCCAGCTAAGCGGCCCCCGTCGCATGATCATCAGGCTGGGAGACGACAACTGCGGCGTCAATCCTTGTGATTTCACACCGGCCGACGACAACGAGCTGCAACTGGCGGTGTTTTCCTCCTGGCCTGGGGGCACCATAGAAATCTACCCCTACATCGACTACGCCGGCGATGCCATCGTTCCCTGGGGCCTGGACATCATAGGACAGGGCGGCTCGGCCAGCCAGGTTGTGTTGACCAGCCGCGAGGAGGATCCCCTGTGGAGCCAGGCCGAGATGTGGCAAAGACATGCCGCCCTGCTGGTGGTTCTGCGCCGGCAGGAACTACCAACGCGACTGGAGAACATGACCCTGCTGGTATCCTCCGACGCCCAGGCCGATGACCGGGCGGTCATGATCGAGGGTTCACAGGATACCGCTCCTTCCGCCGGCTGGCACCAGCTCAGGCACCTGGTGGTAGGCTCGTTGCCATTAGGCACCGCCGGTCTCAAACAGGCGCTCTATCTGGGTGACCACGTGCTGTTGACAGACAGCCTGATCGCGGGAGCCTTCAATACCTGCATCCGTTTCGGGGTGCGCAGCCACGATCGCAACGCCACCCCTCCCACCTCGGATCGGGTGGTGAACGTCACCTGCCGCCTCAACGGCAGCGGCAGCTATGCACCCGATTCCCTGCTCGACGTGGCCTCGGTAGTCGATGCCTACTTCGTCAACCTGGCCATGGAGGCTGAAACGCCGGCAGCCTTCCTGCGTGCCCAGAGACGCTCCAGCGGTGATACCGGTGTCACCGCCCTCGACGCACCCACGAGCTATACCCTGCACTCGGCGACAGTGCGCGGCACCGACACCAACACCGACGGCTACGAGCCCGGTGACGGCAACTACACGGTGACGGCCGTCGAGCATCTGGGGTCCGGCGATCCGTTCTTCGTTGCCCCTGATGACAGTCACCTGGACGTCGGTTGCAGCGCCATCGACAGCGGCGTCGATCCCGCCAGCATTTCCAACGGTGCTATGCAGGCCGGAGTTTCGCTGGACGGCGTGGATCGTACCGCCGTCTCGGCCATCGATCGTGGTTGCTACGAGCAGGGGCAGTGAACCGACGCCGGATCTTCAGTCCGACTGGACAGCCGGCTTGACGACTTTCCTGAACAGGCGCTTCAGCAACAGGTATAGGGCAGCGCCGACGAGCCCGCCCAGGGCGTCGGCAGCCACGTCCAGGGGGTCTGGACTGCGGGCCGGGTTGAGACTCTGCACCAACTCGTCGATGGTGCCGAAGCCGGCCACCAGCACCAAGCTGCCGATAGTCGCCCAACGCATCTCCAGGTTCAGTCCGTGACCAAGCGCGCGTAAGGCCAACACCGCCAACAAGCCGTACTCCAGCGCGTGCAGTGGCTTGTCTCCGAAAACCTTCACCAGGCTGGCCGGGCCGCGGAGCCACAAAGAAGCCACCAGAATGCACACGGCATAGACAAGTAACGGCAACCAGTAACGAATGAACTTGTGCACGATGAATTCGACCCGATATTCCCCCCCGAAAAGGGGTTACATTTTGTATTTGCCGAAATCTTCCGGCTTCAGGTTCTCCAGTATCTCGGTCCAGCGATCCTTGTCGCTCTTGCCCTCGCCATCCGGTCCTTCCCCCAGTGCCTGCTTGAGCATCTCCATGTCCACGTGCTGGGACTTGTCCAGCACCTGGCGGGACACGAATATGGGTGCCGAGGTACGCAATGCCAGGGCGATGGAGTCGGAGGGGCGGGCATCTATCTGGTGAACGGCCCCCCCCTGCTCGATGTAGAGAACGGCGTAGAAGGTGTTTTCCCGCAGGTCACTCACTTCCACGCGCAGCACCCGGCCACCCATGGTCTCCAGGACGTTTTTCAGCAGGTCGTGGGTCATGGGACGCGGCAAGGCGATACCTTCTAGTTCGGTAGCGATGGCACTGGCTTCGATGAGCCCTATCCAGATGGGAATGGCCACCTCTTCTTCTTCGCCCCTGAGAATGATAATGGGCATATTGTTGCTTTGGTCGAGAGTGATCCCCGCCACCACCATCTTGACCTTGTCCTCTTGCTCCGGACCCATGTCTTACCTCCGACTCCATCCTCCGACTATACACTACCCATTGTCAAGCATGCGTCCCCACAAGGTATGTCCCCGCACCTCGACAATCTCCACCTCCACCAACTGTCCAGGTAGCAACCGTCCGTTGCTGCTGAAGTTTACCACCTGGTTGGAGCGGGTACGTCCGCGCCAGGCCTGGCTGTCGCGGATGCTTGTCCCCTCCACCAGCACCTGCTGTCGGCTACCCACCTGCAAGGACAGTCGTTCCTGTTCACACTCGCTGATCAGCAACTGCAGGCGCTCCAGGCGTTCTGTCTTGATCTCGGCAGGCACATCGTCCGGCCAGCGCGCGGCGGCGGTAAGCGGTCTGGGAGAGTACTTGAAGGAGTAGGCCTGGTCGAAGCGTACCTGTTCGACGATGGCCAGGGTACGTTGAAAATCGCTCTCGTTCTCTCCGGGAAATCCGACGATGATATCGGTGGTGATGGCTATCTGCGGCACCACCTGCCGGAGACGCAGGGCCTTGTCGAGAAACTCATCCCCGCGGTAGCCTCTGTTCATTCTTCGCAGCACGCTGTCGGAGCCCGACTGCAGGCCCAGGTGAACGTGCTCGCAAACTCGCTGGCACTCGGCGACCACGGCTATCATTTGTTCGTCGACGTCGCGGGGATGGCTGGAGGTGAAGCGGATGCGTTCCACCGCCGCTTGCTCGTTGAGGGCGCGCAAGAGCTGGGCAAAGCCAGTACCCCGGGCATCGTGGTAGGAGTTGACGTTTTGGCCCAACAACGTGACCTCGCGACAGCCGGCACGGGCCAGGCTTTCGACCTCACGCAGGATGTCGCCGGCCGGCCGGCTCACCTCCCGTCCCCTCACGTAGGGAACGATGCAGTAGCTGCAGAAGTTGTCGCATCCCTTCATTATGGTCACCAGCGCCTTGGGACCGGCTCGTAGCGGCGGATCGACATTGATGAAGCGGGGTTCGCTGCGGGTATGCAGCTGTACATCCAACAGCGGTCCCTGTCCCCTGGACAGCCGGGAGACGATATCGGGAAGCCGGCCGATGGCATCAGGGCCCAGAACCGCATCCAGGTAGTCCACCTTCTTCAGCAGCTTTTGCCCTTCCTGCTGGGCCACGCAGCCGGTCAGTAGCACCAGGGTGCCTCGGTGACGGCGAGCACTCTGGTAACGGCCTGCCTCGCTCAAGGCCTTGTGTTCCGGCTTGGCCCGAACCGAACAGGTGTTGATAATGACCAGGTCGGCGGGAATCGAATCGCCAGCTGGGCGTAGCCCCATATCGAGCAGCAATCGCGACATCTTTTCCGAATCGTGCTCGTTCATCTGGCAGCCGAAGGTGCGAATGGTGAAAGTGCTGGGACTGCGCCTGCCGCTCATGCTATTTTTCTTCCATGTCCTCGGGGGGGTAATAGAAGGAAGCGGCAATGTCTTTCTTGTCATCCAAGCCGGGTCGTTGACCTTCCAGGTGAACCGAGACCACCTTGTCCAGCGGCAGGATTATCCAGCTCAGTGCCCCTTTGATATAGATGTCCTCGTCATCGGCACCGATGAGCACGCCCCGGTAGAGCACACCATCGGCCCTGACTTCAACCCGTTTGAATCTCATCTTATCGAATGAGAAAGGTCGGGGGATGTCTCGCCGTCTATCGTTATTCATCTCTGGACTCGTCGTCTCGTCTGCTGGGTTCGAGGGCAGATATCCGAATTCTAGGGTGCGTGTCCTCGTCCTGGAAGGCAGGTTGTTGCCGCTGTTGCTGGCCTGGCCCGCATCCTTCTGCCTGGTTCATCTTCAGGAAGCGCTCGATGCGGTCACGTATGTTTTCGTCCAAGCCGGTGAACTCGATGCCCATGCCCGCGCCCTGACCGCGCTTGGCTCTTCTGACCCAGCGCACTTCCCCGATGATATCGAAGAGCACCGGGTTGCCGGGCAGGGAAAACACCAGCCGTAGCTGGGAACCGGGACGCAAGGGGGATTCGCTGCGCAGGAACATGCCTCCCTTGGAGATATTGTCCGTCCAATCGCTGATGAAACTGCCTACCGTCCGGTACTCCACCCGTACCTCGCAGGTGATTCTTCCATCACGGCGCTGTTCCCGGTCGGTCATGGGGCCATAGTATGCCAGCAGTTGCTGACAGGCAAGATCGGGATTGCTATCGGTGCGAGAATGCTTGTAGCAAGAACAGGTTGCCGTTGCAGTCGGCCACCAGGCAGGTGTTGCCGGTGTCCAGACAGGCTATCCGACAAGCCCGGGCATGGTTGGGAAGTTCCAGCGGTGACCAACTATGGCCGCCATTTTCCGTTATCCAGATCCGTCCCGAACGGCCGATCACCAGCAGGCGGAATTCGTCGCGACTGGCCAGATCACCTATCTCCTCTCCTGCCGGCAGCCGCAACTCCGGATGTACCTTCTTCCCGGAGATTACCGACGGTTGCTTCCGGCGCAAGGTCCAGTGATACCCACCATCGACGGTTACCGCCTGGAAACCGTCGACACCGATGATCATTCCTCGCTCGGGGTTGGTAAAATGCAGGCTGCCACCGCGGGCTCCCGGCCAGCAGGCCCGTTTTTCCATGTGCCGTGAGCCAAGGTCCAGAAACCACAGGCAACCCCGTTTATCCAGGATATAGGAGTTGTTATCGCCCACCGGCGCCGTCTGTCGGCAACCGGTCACCTCGAGCCCGCTCACCTGCCCTTGCCTGCTCAGCCTGGACACGCCGGTGCGACGGCACAGCCAGAAGTATTCTCCACGGACCCTCACTGCTGCCAGGGGATCATTCTGCCGGCAGGTTTTCCGGATGGGTCCCCGGCTTCCTGGTTGCTCCGGCAGTAGTGCCAGGGAGCCCGCCCGGCCCGCCAGCAGCATGTACGCCTCTTGTTGCCATCCGGGCACCGGGGCCGAGGTCAACCAGGCATCACCGGGGCAC
>QMME01000213.1 GCA_003647095.1 Deltaproteobacteria bacterium | reverse complement strand
CAGGGAGGCCGGCACCCGCCGCCCGGGACGGCCGGCGTCGAGCCCCCGGAGTAGCTTCCAGGGGCCGATGCGCCGGCGCTCCGCCGCGGACAGGCTGCCGTCGTCGCTGCCGGCCAGCAGCAGGGTCTCGGCCCGCCCCTGCAGGCGGGCCAGCAGCGATAGCAACCAGCGCTCGGCTCCGCCGCGCTCGGACAGGCGGCGGTTGAGAAACAGCACCCGCATGAGTTCATGATATAGCGGCAGGCTGGTACCCGAGTCCACCATCCCGCGTGGTTTTGTTTGACAGAGTCCCGGGGGCCCCTACAATGGGCCAGGCTGCCGGCCGCGGACGGCGGGCAGCGGGAGGTGGGAGCATGAAACGGATTGGCGGGATGTGCCTGGCGATGCTGGTGTTGCTTCCGGCCGCGGGCGGTGCGGCCGAGGTGCTCACCCTGGAGCAGGCCCGCCGGCTGGCCCGGGAGCGCAACCCATCCCTGAAGATAGCCCGCGAGAGCCTGCTCCAGAGCGAGCTGCTCATCGACAAGGCCAGGTCGGCGGTCAAGCCCCAGTGGACGGCCACCGGCACCTACACCCACTACAACACCGGCATGTACCTGGACATGCCCGACTTCACTTCCATCGGCACCAGCCCCGAGGTGTGCGGCCCGGCCTGGAACCCGGACATCGGCTTCTGCTTCACCCGCTTCGAACAGGTGACCATCCAGAAGCAGGACTCGTTCAACTTCTACACCCAGGTGACCCAGCCCATCTTCGTGGCCCGTACCATCTCGGCCATCCGCAGCGCCTACAAGGCCTACGACCTGGCCCGGCTCAACGAGCGCAACAGCGAGGAGTACCTGCTCTACAGCGTCGAGGTGGCCTACTACGGCGCCCTGGCGGCCCAGCGCTTCGTGGACATCTCCGCCGCCGCGGTCAAGCTGCGCCAGGAACACCTGCGGGTGGCCCGGGCCAAGTTCGAGGTGGGCGAAACCCCGAAGATAACCGCCCTCAGCGCCGAGATCTCCCTCACCCAGGCCCAGCAGGACCTCAAGAGCGCAGAAAAATCACTGGAGATCTCCAAGGAGAACCTGCGCCTGCTGTGCGGGGTGGAGGGCGACTTCTCCCTGGCCGAACCGCCCCCGCCGGCGCCACCCGGCCGGACGCTGGAGCAACTGGTGGCGGAGGCTTTCGACCAGCGCCGCGATCTGCAAGGCGCCCGGCTCAACCTGGAGCTGGCCGAGGAGGGCAAGCGCGACGCCTGGTACCGCTTCCTGCCCTCGCTGGTGGCCACCGGCAACCTGCGGGTGGCCGACGTCAAGGGCTTCACCAACGAGTACGTCACCTGGCAGGTGGGACTGGCCCTGAGCGTGCCGCTCTATGACGGCGGCCTGCGCTACGCCTACCTGAAGGAAGCCCGCTCCCGCATTCGCCAGGCCCGCTACCAGCTGGAGCAGACCCGTCGCAACGTGGCCAGCGAGCTGCGCCAGTTGTGGCTGCGCATGGAGGTGGCCGCCGCCAACCTGGACAAGGCGCACCATGCCGTGGAGCTGGCCCGGGAGCGGGTGGACCTGGCCCGGGCCTCTTTCGAGGCGGGAGCTTCCACCCACCTGGAGGTGGAGGAGGCCAACTCGGCCCTGTTCATCTCGGAGATGAACGAGGCCCAGCAGCAGCTCAACTACAACCTGGCGGTGCTGCGCCTGGACAAGGCGCGAACCATGTACAGCCCGCTGGCCGGGGGTACGGCGGTCACCACCTCGGTGTCCGCAACGCCGGCCGGCAATGCCTCCTCCTCTGCCGGTGCTTCCGCGCCCGCCGCGGCCGGTGCCGCCGCTGGCTCCCCGCTGCCCTAGTTATCGCCGGATTGGTCCGCCAGGAGGCCGCGGGCGAACCAGGCGGCACCGATGCTGCCGGCCTGCGGGCCCAGCCGGGCGGCGAATACTTCCAGGGCACCGCTGGAGACCGCCAGGGCCCGCTCCCTGAGCACCTGGACGGTGAGACGGTGCAGGCCGGGGCAGTTGTCCAGCACCGTTCCCCCCAGCACCAGGGCCGCGGGGTTGAGCAGGGTGACGGCATTGGCCAGCACGGTTCCAAACATGTCGGCCAGCTGTCGCCATAGCTCCCGGGCGCGGCCGTCGCCCCGGGCGGCCAGGCGTTCGACCAGACCGGGATGCATGGTCCCCTCCCGGTGAGCCTGCTTCTCGAGCGCCGGCCAGCCCTCGGCCACCATCTCCTCCAGCCAGGCGGACAGGTTGGCACCTCCCAGGTAGGCCTCCAGGCATCCCCGCTGGCCGCAGCCGCACGGGCGCCCGTCCGCCCTGACCTTGACGTGGCCGATCTCGGCGGCCACTCCGCTGGAGCCCCGGTAGAGCCTGCCGCCCAGCACCAGCCCGCCGCCCACCCCGGTGCCGACGAACACCACCAGCACGTCTTTCTTGCCGGCGGCGGCGCCGCAACGAGACTCGGCCAGGGCGATGGCATCGACGTCGTTGAGCAGCACCGCCGGTCGACCCAGTTCTCCTTCCAGCAGGGCGCCGAAGGCGACATCGCGCCAGCCGAGATTGGGAGCCACCAGCACCCGGCCGGGCTGTGCTCCCAGCTGGGCGGCCAGTCCCACTCCCACGGCCGCCAGTTCCCGGGTGGGAATGCCCGCCGCGGCGGCGCAGGCATCCACCAGGCGGGCCACCTGCGCGGCGGCCAGCTCGGGGGTGGCCGGGCGCTCGAGGGGGCGGGCCAGGCTGGCCCGAACCGCCCCGCCGGGATCCAGCACCACCGCCCGCAGGTTGCTGCCGCCGAGATCCACGCCGGCGGCCAGCAGCGATATTCGTGGGTGTTCGCTCACCTACAAGACCCGGCGTCGTTTCCGTCGCCGCAGTTCCTCCACCACCTTCTTGACCTCCTGGGCCTCGGCGACCGGGCATACCAGCACGGCGTCCCCGGTCTCCACCACCACCATGCCTTGCAGGCCCACGGCCGCCAGCAGCCGGCTCTCGGCGTGCAGGACGCTGTTCTGGCAGTTGATGGCGATGACGTCTCCGTTGACCACCGAGCCGCCGTTGTCGAGCGCCTCGACCTCGGGCAGTGCCGCCCAGCTGCCCACGTCGGACCAGAACAGGCTGACGGGAATGACCCTGATGCTGGTGGACTTCTCCATCACCGCGTAGTCGATGGAGATGGCTTGTTGCCGGGCGAACAGGCGCCGGATGGCTTCCTGGCGCCGCCGGCCCTTGAGTGCCAGGGCTCGCTCCAGGCCCCGGTGAAAGGCCGGCAGGTTGACGGCCAGCTCGCGCAGGATGGTGTCGGCCCGGAACACGAACATGCCCGAGTTCCAGTAGTAGTCGCCGCTCTGCAGGTACTCGATGGCCGTGGCCAGGTCGGGTTTCTCGGTGAAACCCTCGGCCTCGAGGACATCCAGGTTGCCCGAGGAGCGCAGCTTGCGCCCGGCATGGATGTAGCCGAAGCCGGTCTCGGGACGGTTGGGTACGATTCCCAGGGTGACGATGGCCCCCGAGCGGGCCTCCCGGCAGGCGGTGCGGATGATGGTGCGGAACTTTCCCGGGGGCTTGATGATGTGGTCCGAGGGCAGTACCACGACGACCGCCTCGGGATCGCGTTCCCTGAGCACGGCCGCCGCCAGGCCGATGGCCGGGGCGGTGTTGCGGGGACGTGGCTCCAGTACCAGGTTGCGGCGCGGCATCTCCGGCAGGATGCGGTGGATGTGCCGGGCGTGCAGGCCCGAGGCCACCACCCACAGGTTGTCCCAGCCGCACAGGGGCAGGATGCGCTCGGCGGTGGTGCGCAGCAGCGGCTGCTTGCCGCCGATGGGCAGGAACTGCTTGGGGTGCGACTGGCGCGACAGCGGCCAGAAGCGGGTTCCGGAACCTCCGGCCATGATGAGAACGTGGTTCACGGTGTTCCTCCTTTGCTAGCCAGGCAGCTCCACCAGCTCGTAGAGCTGGCGGGTGATGCGGGCGGTGGCGCCCCAGATGAGATGCTCACCGAACTGGTAGAAGTCGACCCGGTAGGCCCGGCCCTCGGCCTCGACTTGCTCGCTGCGATGGGCGGCGGGATTGCCGAAGAGCCGCCAGGGAACCTCGATGAGGTATTCCACCTCGGCCGGGCAGAGTTGGAAGTCATAGGGCCAGGGAATGTGCGCCACCACCGGGGTGATGCGAAAGCCGGTGATGGTCTCGGTATCGTGCGACAGGCCCAGCACCCGGGCGTGTTCCCGTTGCAGGCCGATCTCCTCCTCTGCCTCGCGCCGGGCGGTGTCCTCGGGGCCCTGGTCGTCGGGCTCGCAGATGCCCCCGGGAAAGGCAATCTGGTTCTTGTGGTGTTCCACCGAGCCGCTGCGCTTGACCATGAGCAGGTGGGGGGCGTTGTCCTTGAGGAACAGGGGCACCAGCACCGCGGCCGGGCGTAAGCCGTCCGAGTTGCTCACCCGCCGGGCAAGCCCGGCCAGACGTTGGGCCACCAAGTCGAAATCCATGGGCGGGTCATATCATGGGGGCGGCGTTGCGAGCAAGCACCTACACCGGGATGTTGCCGTGCTTGCGCGGCGGGCGCTGCTCCCGCTTGTCGCGGAGCATGAGCAGCGAGTCGATGAGCCGGCGCCGGGTCTCGGCCGGGCGGATGACGCCGGTGATGTAACCCCGCTGGGCGGCCAGGTAGGGGTTGTTGAACTTGTCCTCGTACTCGGCCACCTTCTCCCGGAACCTGGCCTCCTTGTCCTCGGCGGCGGCGATTTCCTTGCGGAAGATGATGCGCGAGGCTCCCTCGGCACCCATGACGGCGATCTCGGCGCTGGGCCAGGCCCAGACCGCGTCGGCGCCCAGGTCGGACGAGCACATGGCCAGGTAGGCGCCGCCGTAGGCCTTGCGGGTGATCAACGTCAGCTTGGGCACGGTGGCCTCGGAATAGCACCACAGCAGCTTGGCTCCGTGGCGGATGATGCCCGACCATTCCTGGGCGGTACCGGGCAGGTAGCCGGGCACGTCGGCGATGGTTAGCAAGGGGATGTTGAAGGCGTCGCAGAAACGAATGAAGCGGGTGGCCTTGTCCGAGGCGTTGACGTCCAGGCAACCGGCCATCACCAGCGGCTGGTTGGCGATCACCCCCACCGGCATGCCGGCCAGGCGGATGAAGCCCACCAGGATGTTGGGGGCGAACAGTTGCTGCACCTCGAACCACTCGCCGTCGTCGGAAATGGCCTGGATGAGGGCGCGCATGTCGTAGCTCTTGCGGGCCTCGTCGGGAACCAGGCCGTCCAGCTCGGGCACGAGCCGGGCCGGATCGTCGCTGCTTTCCCGACGCGGTGGGTCCTCCAGGTTGTTGGCGGGCAGGAAGTCGAGCAGGCGCCGGATTTGCAGCAGGCAATCGCGGTCGTCGGCGCAGGCGAAGTGCGCGCAGCCGCTCTTGCTGTTGTGGGTGACGGCTCCGCCCAGGTCCTCGAAGCTGACCTTCTCGCCGGTCACGGTCTCGATTACCTGGGGGCCGGTGATGAACATGTAAGAGGTGTTCTTGACCATGAACACGAAATCGGTCATGGCCGGGGAATAGACCGCGCCACCGGCGGTGGGGCCCATGATGGCGCTGATCTGCGGAACCACCCCCGAGGCCAGCGAGTTGCGGTAGAAGATCTGCCCGTAGCCGCTCAGCGCGTCCACGCCCTCCTGGATGCGGGCGCCGCCGGAGTCGTTCAATCCCACGATGGGGGCGCCGGTCTTGATGGCCAGGTCCATCACCCGGCAGATCTTCTTAGACTGCATTTCTCCCATGGTGCCGGCCCGGGAAGTGAAATCCTGCGAGTAGGCGAAGACGGTGCGACCGCCCACCAGGCCGTGACCGCAGACCACGCCGTCGCCGGCGATCTCGGTCTTGTCCATGCCGAAGCTGGTGCAGCGGTGGCGGACGAACATGTCCGTCTCCACGAAGGTGCCGGGATCGAACAGCACCTCCAGCCGTTCCCGGGCGGTGAGCTTGCCGCCCTGGTGCTGCTTGTCCACGGCCTTGGCTCCACCCTGCTGCAATTGCTGCTTTTCCAGCTGCTGGAGCTGCTCGATACGCTCGGCCACCGTTTTCATGCCTTCACCTCCTGCCCGATTCCCGGCTGCTGAGGGTGACACGGGCGCTGCTGGGTTGTCAACGCCGAGGGGAGCCATTTTTACATTGACAGCGGCCGACCTCTCCCATTATCTGGCCGGCGAGGAGGGGTAGCCATGAGCATGATCAACCGCATCTTCAGCCGCTCGCCCTTTGCGCCCTTGCGTGAGCACCTGGAGAAGGTCAGCGAATGCGTGGCCAAGATGGATGAACTGCTCCAGCGGGTGGAGCAGGAGAACTGGAACGATGTCGCCGAGCGCTCCGCCGAGGTGTCCAAGATCGAGCACCAGGCCGACCACATCAAGGAAGATATTCGCGACCAGCTGCCCCGGCCGCTGTTCATGGCGGTGGATCGCGCCCGCCTGCTCGACCTGCTCACCATCCAGGATCGCATCGCCGACGCCGCCGAGGACGTGTGCGTGCTGCTCACCCTGGCCCGGCTGCCGATGAAGCCCCGGCTCAAGGAACAGTTTGCCCGTTACCGGCAACTCAACGTGCTGGCCTTCCAGCAGGCGGCCGAGATCATCAACAACGTCGGCCGCCTGATCCGGGCCGGCTTCGGCGGGGCGGAGGCCGAGGCCATGCGGGAGATGGTACGCAAGGTGTCGCACAGCGAGCACGAGGCCGACCTGGCCCAGCGGGAGCTGCTGCGGACCCTGTTCGCCCTGGAGGGTGAACTTACCGTTGGCGGCTTCTACCTGTGGACCCGGGTGATCAAGAAGCTGGCCGAGGTGTCCAACCAGTCGGAGAACCTGGCCAACTGCATTCGCACTACCATGGAAGTGAAGTGAGACTACTGTTCGGCGTATCTAGGGGTGGCGGAGTCAGACCATGAGCGGAGTCGAACTGTTCCTGCTGATCCTGGCGGTGGTGGTGGGTTTCTATGCCGCCTGGAACATCGGTGCCAACGACGTGGCCAATGCCATGGGTACCTCGGTAGGGTCGCGGGCCCTGACTCTG
>QMME01000212.1 GCA_003647095.1 Deltaproteobacteria bacterium | reverse complement strand
GACGACGGCGCCTGGTGCACGGAGGGAGAGACCTGCTCGGCGGGCCAGTGCGGCGGCGGCAGCCTGCGCGACTGCGCCGACGACAACAGCTGCACCACCGACGTCTGCGACGCGAGCTCCGACACCTGCCAGCACGTTCCCGTGGCCGACGACTCCCCCTGCGACGACGGCCAGTTCTGCACCGTCAACGACACCTGCCAGGGCGGCGGCTGCGTGGGTGGTCCCTCCCGTGACTGCTCCGACGGCGACCAGTGCACCGCCGACGCCTGTGATGACGATCTCGACCAATGCCTGCACAGCGCCGCCCCCGACGGCACCGTCTGCAACGACGGCGACTTCTGTACCGTGGGCGAAAGCTGCAGCGCCGGCACCTGCAGCGGCGGCCAGGCCCGCAACTGCGCCGACGGCAATCCCTGCACCATCGACGGCTGCGACAGCCAGGCCGGCACTTGCACCCACGTCGTCGCCGGCGACGGCACCTCCTGCGACGACGGGCTTTACTGCACCGTGAACGATGCCTGCTGGGGCGGAGTGTGCGGGGGTACCGCCCGCGACTGCGACGACGGCAACCCCTGTACGCTGGATTCCTGCGACGACTCCAGCGCCAGCTGCGTCCACGACACCTCCGCCATGGACGGGGCCGGCTGCGACGACGGGCTGTTCTGCACCGTGGCCGATGTCTGCAGCGGCGGCACCTGCAGCGGCCAGGCCAACTCCTGCGACGACGGCAATCCCTGCACCAACGATTCCTGCGACGAGGACAACAACCAGTGCCGCAACACCCCGGCCAACGACGGGGCCGCCTGCGACGACGGGCTGTGGTGCACGGCGGGCGACACCTGCGCCGGGGGCGTGTGCAGCGGCTCCAACCGCGACTGCTCCGACGGCAACGTCTGCACCGCCGATTCCTGCAACGAGGTGGCCGATTCCTGCAACAACATCGCCGTGCCCGACGGCACCGGCTGCGACGACGGGTTGTACTGCACCGTGGGTGAGACCTGCTCGGGCGGCAGCTGCGGCGGCGGCATGCCCCGCAACTGCACCGACGGCAACCAGTGCACCGTGGACACCTGCGACGAGGACAACGACACCTGCAGCAGCGACGCCGCGGCCGCCGACGGCCAGCCCTGCGACGACGGCGCCTGGTGCACCGTGGGCGAGACCTGCTCGGGCGGCTCCTGCTCGGGCGGAGCGGCCCGCGACTGCGACGACGGCAACGCCTGCACCACCGACGTCTGCAACGAGGGTGCCGACAGCTGCGATCACCCGGCGGTAATCGACGGCACCCCCTGCGACGACGGCCAGTTCTGCACCGTGTCCGATACCTGCAGCGGCGGCGTCTGCGGCGGCAGTCCCAACCCCTGCGATGACGCCAATCCCTGCACCAACGACGTCTGCGACGAGATCAACGACCAGTGCACGGCCACGCCGGTCACCGACGGCACTCCCTGCGACGACGGGGCCTGGTGCACCGTGGGCGAGACCTGCAACGCGGGCACCTGCTCCGGGGGGCTGGCCCGCAACTGCTCCGACGGCAGCCCCTGCACCGTCGACGGCTGCGACGAGGACAACGACCTCTGCGTAAACACCCCGGCCAACGAGGGCACCCCTTGCGACGACGGGGCCTGGTGCACCGTGGGCGAGACCTGCACGGGCGGCGTCTGCGGCGGCGGCAGCATGCGCGACTGCGACGACGGCGACGTCTGCACCGCCGACGTCTGCGACGAGTCCCAGGACCAGTGCCTGCATGACGTGGGCGCCGCCAACGGCACCGCCTGCGACGACGGCGACCCCTGCACGGTGTCCGATACCTGTTTCGCCGGCGCCTGCAGCGGGGTGGCCAAGAACTGCTCCGACGGCAACCCCTGCACGGTGGACTCCTGCAACCCGGTCGACGGCAGCTGCGTCAACGACGCCGCCGCCGCCGACGGGCTGGCCTGCAACGACGGGGCCTTCTGCACCGTGGGCGACACCTGCTCGGGCGGCTCCTGCTCGGGCGGCTCGGCCCGCGACTGCTCCGACGGCAACGGCTGCACCATCGATTCCTGCGACGAGATAAACGACATCTGCATCAACGACGCGGCCGCCGCCGACGGCAATGCCTGCGACGACGGGCTGTTCTGCAACGTGGGCGAGCAGTGCTCGAACGGCGCCTGCCTGGGCGGCTCGCCCCGCAACTGCTCCGACGGCGACCAGTGCACCGTCGATTCCTGCGACGAGAGCAACGACGTCTGTGTCAACGATGCCGCCGCCGCCGACGGCAACGCCTGCGACGACGGGCAGTTCTGTACCGTGGGCGAGACCTGCTCGGGCGGTTCCTGCTCGGGCGGCTCGCCGCGCAACTGTTCCGACGGCAACGACTGCACCGTCGACTCCTGCGACGAGACCGGCGACACCTGTACAAACGACACCGCCGCCGCCGACGGCAACGCCTGCGACGACGGCTCCTTCTGCACCGTGGGTGAGACCTGCTCGGGCGGCTTCTGCTCGGGAGGCAGCGCCCGCAACTGCGCCGACGGCAACCCCTGCACCGCCGACAGCTGCAACGAGGCCACCGACCAGTGCGACAACACCCCGGTGGGCGACGGCACCGGCTGCGACGACGGCTCCTTCTGCACCGTGGGCGAGACCTGCACGGGCGGGGTATGCGGCGGCGGGGCGGCCCGCGACTGCTCGGACGGCAACCAGTGCACCGCCGACTCCTGCGACGATACGGCCGACGTCTGCATCAACGACGCCGCCGCTGCCGACGGGCAGGCCTGCGACGACGGGTTGTACTGCGTCATCGGCGAGACCTGCTCGAGTGGAGTGTGCGGCGGGGGCACGCCGCGCACCTGCGACGACAGCACCTTCTGCACCCTGGACTCCTGCGACGAGTCGGCCGGCGCCTGCTCCTACGACGCTGCGGCCATGAACGGCACCGGCTGCGACGACGGCAACTTCTGCATCGTGGGCGAGACCTGCAACGCCGGCAGCTGCGGGGGCGGCTCGCTGCGCAACTGCGACGACGCCGAGCAGTGCACCGTCGATTCCTGCGACGAGACCAACGACGTCTGTGTCAACGATGCCGCCGCCGCCGACGGCAACGCCTGCGACGACGGGTTGTTCTGCACCAGCGGCGACCAGTGCAGCGGCGGGGTGTGCCAGAGCGGCACTGCGAATCCCTGCACCACGGACAACCCCTGCGCATCGGGTTGCGACGAGGCCACCGACAGTTGCACCGGCTGCACCCCGGCGGGTACGGTGTGCAAGAACGCCACCCAGGAGGCCACCTGCGACGGCGCCTGCAACGTCACCCAGCTGGTGATCTGCCAGTACGGCTGCAACCTGGTGCGCGACGAGTGCAACGAGTGCTCACCATCCACCACCGAATGCAAGGGAGACGCCACCCTGCTATGCAACGCCGAGTTCGTCTGCGACGCCGACGGGCTGCTGCAGTCGGTCACCTGCTGCAGCACCAACCGCTGTTCCTGCGACGGCAGCGGCTGCCTCGAGGACGTGTGCCTGGCCGGCCAGGACGTGAGCGCTGGCGGCAGCTTCTCCGGCAGTACCTGCGACGACTATGACCACATCCCCGGCGACTGCAACCCGGGCGGCACCGCCTGCCGGGACACCGGCTCGGGTGGGGCCCCGGAGGAGATGTTCCTCTTCACCCTCGACGACGGCACCGCGGACTCGGCCTTCTACACCGTGGACATGGACACCGCCGGCTCGGCCATCGACACCGGCCTGCGGGCATCGCGGATATGCGGCAGCGAGACCAGCTACATACCCTACGCCGAGGTCTGCGCCGGCCCGGTGGGCACCACCTTCCGAGAGAGCTGCTCGCAGGAGGCGGGGGCGGAGGCGATGACCCTGTGCGGCCTGCCGGAGGGCACCTACTTCGGGGCCGTGGAGAGCCCGGCCGGGGTTTGCGGCAACTGGAACATGGCCGTCGGCGTCACCCAGGTCACCCTGGACACCGCGCCCGAGGCCGGCAACGTCTCCATGGGCGGAACCTTCCTCGGTAACACCTGCAACCTGGCCGACAGCAACCCGCCGGGGCTGGACGAGTACTTCTTCCCCGACAAGACCGCCTGGGCCATCGGCTCCAGCGACTGTCCCGCCTCCGACTGCGTCTTCAACGGCCCCAACAGCGCCGACTGTCCCAAGTGCTCGGTCACGGCGGCCAACGACTGCACCCTGCTGCCCAACTACCCCGACGACTACTGCACCTTCGACGGCAGCGGCAGCCCCGACGCGGTGTTCTACCTGGCGCTGCCCATCGACTCCGGGGTGGACATCTCCACCAAGGGTTCCGACTTCGACACCGTGCTCTATATAATGGAGACGGGCATAGACGGCGCCCAGGATCCCAGCAACCCCCAGGCGGGCACCGTGCGGGTCTGCAACGACGACTGCTGGACCTCGGACGGACCTTCGCACATCCAGACCACCCTGGCCGCGGGCCTGTACTACGTCTACCTGGACGGCGCCAACGGCGCCTGCGGCAACTTCGTGCTCAAGGTGGTGATCTCGCCGGCCGCCAACTGCGGCAACCTGGTGTGCGAGGGGCCCTACGAAAACTGCGGCAACTGCCCGCAGGACTGCCTGTGCCCCAACTGCGGCGACGGCACCCTCCAGGAGTGGGAAGGCGAGGAGTGCGACGACGGCGACACCGCCTCCGGCGACTGCTGTGCCGACGTCTGTTACGTGGAAAGCGGCTGCCACTGCTGCGGCGAACCCAGCGTATGCACCTCCACCTTCTCCAACGTCGACCAGACTTCCAGCCCCGCGGCCGCCATTCCCGACTGCAGCACTGGAGGAGGTGCCGGCACGCCCTGCGACGCCACCGACTACGGCACCCTGACCGACACCATCACCGTGCCGGGCAGCTGCCTGGTGGTGGACATCAACGTCGACGTGGACATCACCCACACCTGGCGCGGCGACCTGTCCCTCGAGCTGACCTCGCCGGACGGCACCACCGTGGGGCTGAAGCAAAAGGACGGCAGCGACGGCGCCAACGACGTCATCGGCAACTTCGATCTCACCCTGCCGGTCGAGGGTCCGGGCTCGCTCGACGACTTCGAGTGCGACACCGGCAACGGCACCTGGACGCTCACCATCCACGACTGGTACAAGGGCGACACGGGCACCCTCAATTCCTGGGCGCTGCACCTGGTCTGCCAGTAGCTTGTCGGCCGGCCCGGGTGCGTGCTACCATCTCCAGCGTGAACACCAACGAAGCCAGCGACCCCGAGCAGGTCCAGGTGCTGGTGGTGGGAGCCGATGCCGACGCCCGCTCCTACCTGGAAGCCCTGCTGGAGAACGAGGGTTACACCTGCCTGTGCCTGGAGCGCGGCCAGCAGGTGGTCGAGGTGGTGCGGCGGGAGCGCCCCGAGGCGGTAGTGCTGGGAGGGCGGCCGGCCGACATGGACGCGGTGGAACTGGTCACCTCGCTACGCTCGGCCCCGGAGACGGGCCGCCTGGTGGTGATGCTGGTGGCCGATAGCGGCCAGCAACAGCTGGTGCGCCGGGCGCTCGAGGCCGGGGCCGACGACTACCTGCTGCGCCCCTTCCAGGCCGAGGAGATCGCCCTGCGCTTGAAGATGCGCTTTCGCCAGCGCGATACCTCCTGGCGGCTGGAAGAGCAGGAAGCCCTGCTCGACCTCACCCGCCTGCTGGCCTCTTCCCTGGAGATCGACCAGCTGCTGCACCTGGTGGCGGTCCGCACCGCCCGGGTGTTGCGCGTGGACCGTTGTTCCATGGTGCTGGTGGATCCCGGCGGGAACCAGGCCACCGTGCTGGCGGCCTCGGAGAGCGCCGCCCTGCAGGGCATCCGGGTGGACCTGTCCAACTACCCCGAGATAGAGGAGGTCATCCGCACCCGCCGCCCCTTCGTGGTCGACCGGGTGGAGGACAACCCCAAGCTGCGGGGCATCCTGCCCACCCTGGTCAACAAGGGGGTGGGCTCGCTGGCCCTGTTCCCCATGCTGGACGGACAGCGGGTCAGCGGGGTGTTGTTCCTGCGCTCCGAGCGCTTCCGTCACTCGCTGGGAGAACGCGACATCTTCTTCGCCAACGCCGTGGCCGCGGCCGTGGCGCTGTCGCTGCGCAACCTGGACGCGGTGGAGAAACAGAAGCGCATCTCGGCGGAGCTGCAACAAACCAAGGACTTCCTGGAAAACCTCATCAACTCCTCGGTCGACGCCATCGTGGCCGCCGATCTCAAGGGCCGCATCATCCTCTTCAACAAGGGCGCCGAGCGCATCTTCGGCTGGAATGCCGAGGAGGTGCTGGGACGCATGCATGTCACCCAGCTCTATCCCGAGGGTGGCGCCCACGAAGTGATGGCCCTGCTGCGACGGGAGGGCGGCGGCGGCCAGTTCCGGCTCAACCCCATTCGCAAGGAAGTGCTGAACAAGTCGGGCGAGGTGATACCCATCCAGCTGACCGCCTGGGGAGTGATGGAGAACGGTCGTCTGGCGGCCACGGCCGGTATCTTCACCGATCTGCGCGAACGCCTGCACATCGAGCGCCAGCTCAGCCAGGCCCAGGAGAAGCTGGTGCGTACCGAAAAACAGGCCATGATCGCCGAACTGGCGGGGGCCACCGCCCACGAGCTGAACCAGCCCCTGACCTCGGTGATGGGATACACCGAGCTGGCCAAGCGCAAGCTGGCCCAGCCCGAGGAGGTGTCGCGTATTCTCGACATCATCCTCTCGGAGACGGAACGCATGGCCGATATCGTGCGCAAGATCGGCCGCATAACCAAGTACGAGACCAAGTCCTATGTCGGCGGGCAACGTATCGTCGACATCGATCGCTCTTCGGAACCGGAGTGAGCAACATGAGCCACCGGCCGACAATCGAACTTCGCGGGGGAGCGAGGAAGGCAGGCAGTGAAATCGGATGAGCCGTTGCTGTACGACCCCATCGAGGAGGCCAATGAACGTCTGCTGAATGCCCTGGCCCAGCTCAAGGAGGCCCGGCAGATTCACAAGGCCTTCATGAGCCTGGGCAAGGAACTTAGCGTGGGCTCGGGCCAGGAGGTGCTG
>QMME01000211.1 GCA_003647095.1 Deltaproteobacteria bacterium | reverse complement strand
CCGACCGATCTCACTCCCGGACCCCGTCTCTGCTTCGCGCCGGACTACCTGCTTTGCTCTATGTACTTCCTGGTAAACGCGGCCGCCCGCCGCACCGCCGCCGCGGCGTGCAGGCCCCGGGCCAGCAGGACGGCCAGGACCGAGCTGAAGCGACAGCCGGTACCCCGGGCCGTACCCGGCAAGCGGCGACCCGGCAACTCCACCACCTCGCCCTGCTGACCCAGGTAATCCACCGGGTCACCGAAGCTGTCGCCGCCGGTGAGGACCACCAGCGGCCCCCGCCTACTCAATTCGGCCGCCGCCCGGCGCCGCCCCGCCGAGCCGCTTACCTGCCGGCCCAGCAAGGCACCGGCTTCGCGGGCGTTGGGAGTGATAGCCGATACCAGCGGCAGCAGCCACTTGCGCAGCGCGGTCACCGTGGCCGGGCTGCACAGCCGGGTGCCGGACGATGACCACATCACCGGGTCGAGCACCAGAGGATGCCCGGAGAAACGTTCCATCCAGCCGGCCAGCAGGCGCACCTGGGCGGCGCTGGCCAGCAGGCCGATCTTGACGGCCTGGAACTGGCTGTCGGCTACCACCATGCGCAGCTGCTGCTCGAGGTGGGGAGCCGGCAACGGTTTCAGGGACTCGACGCGGCGGGCGTTCTGGGCCGTTATGGTGGTGAGTACCGCGCTGGCCCGGGCACCCAGTTGCCAGAAAGTCTGGCAGTCCGCTACTACCCCGGCACCGCCGGTGGGATCCCAACCGGCGATGGTCAGGCAGTTCAGGGGGGGATGACGGCCGCGGTAACTCATGGCCTTCGCTCCCGGTCGCGCCGGGAGGAAATGCCCAGCACGCGCATGCGGTAACGCAAGCTGTTGCGGTGCAGGCCCAGCATGCGGGCGGCCTGCTGCTGGCGGCCGCCGCTCCGTAGCAGTGCCTGTTCGATCAGTACCCGCTCTACTTGCTCGATGACCCGCCGGTACAGCCGCGGCACGTGGTGTTCTCCCAGCTGGTCGAACAGCCGGCCGACCCAGTGTTCCACCATCTCCGCCAACGACGTCCGGCGGGCGGGAGTAGACTCCTGGGAGGAAGGGGTTACTTGTCGGTCAGTACTCGTCCTTTCCATGTGACACCCCGGGATGTGGCATGCAGGTACATGGAGCGCATGAACAACACCACCACCAGCAGGTTGGCCAGCGGTGCCAGGGGAGCGTAGGCCGGGTACCAGCGGTTGACGGCCCGCAGCACCACCTGGAACAGCAACACCAGCAGGTAGACGCCCAGGAGAACTGCCGCCTTGCCGGCGGGTAGCGCCGGCCAGCCCGCCAGCAGGGCCGACAGTCCGGCCAGGCCCGCCAGGGCCGGCCACAAGCTCAAGGCGAAGGCGACCAGCGAGGCCAGCAACACCCGGTGCACCCGTGCCGAGAGCAGGAGGTAGAGGTTCTTGGCCCATCCTTCCAGCAGGGGGCGCAGCCCGGTGTACATGCGTACGCTGAGCAAGTCGCGGCCCAGGGCCAGCAACATGCGGGCCCCGTGGGCGGCCAGCACCCGCGCCAGTTCGTAGTCTTCCAGAACCTTGCCTCGCACCGCCGCATGGCCGCCGGCGGCCAGGTAGGTGCTTTTTTTCACCAGGATGTACTGGCCGTTGATGAATACCTCCGGGCGCCGGGGATCGTTGACGCGTTCGGGCCGATGCAGCAGCGAGATCCAGGCGGCCACCGTGGGCTGCATCAGTTTTTCCCAGAAGGAACGACCCTCCAGGTGGGGCAGGAGCGATACCAGGTCCAGGTTGCGATCCAGGGCTACCTGCAGCGGCGCGCTGATGCTCTGGGGCTGGTGGCGGGTGTCGGCGTCGACGAACAGCAGCCACTCGCCGCTGGGCCGGCCGCGGTTGACACCCAGGTGCAGGGCGTGACACTTGCCGGTCCAGCCCTCTGCCGGTCCCTCCGAGCGCACCAGCCGCACCCGGTAGTCGGCACGTGCCAGGCGGGCCACCAGGGCGGCGGTGGCGTCGCTGGAGTCGTCGTCGACGACGATTATCTCGATGTCGCTGTGATCGCCGGCCAGCAGCGACTCCAGGCAGGGCAGGATGTTGGCCTCCTCGTTGCGGGCGGGAATGATCACGCTCACCCGCGGCAGCGGTCCGTGCGAGGCCTTGCGGGCGGGAGTTATGCTCGGGGTGCGCCGCAGGCGCACCATGCTGCTGATGAACAACAGCACCCAGGTCGCGCCCACGGCGATGGTTATGTACCAGAGTATTTCCATGCGAGGCAGGACCACCATCGCCCGAATGGCGGACCCCTGTCAAGACGAGAAGCCGTCTTTGACCGCGGTGGTCGTCTTTGCTAGACTGCTCCGAGGCGCAACAGCCATCCCGGGGCAAGATGAGCAGCGACGGCCAGGATTCCGGCACTACCTTCGAACAACAGGTTCGTACCTACCTGAAGATCCTCAAGCAGGATCCCCGCTCGCGGGTTTTTGCCCCCCTGGCGGCACTGCTCAACCAGGCCGGTCACCACCGCGAGGCCGAGAAGGTTTGCCGCCGGGGCCTGGCCGGCAACCCCGATTTCGCCGACGGTCACTCCATCCTGGCCGAGATCTTGTTGTCCCAGGGGCGCCTGGCGGAAGCTCTCCGGGCCGTTGAGCGAGCGCTGCAGCTGAATCCCGAGTCTGCCGAGAGCCAGGCCCTGGCCGCGGAGATCCTGCATTCCCTGGGACAGGACCAGCGGGCGGTGGAATGCTGCATGCACGCGCTGGACATCTCTCCCCGCAACGGCCGGGCCCGGCGCCTGCTCAAGAACATGCAGGCGGGGGTGGCCGCCGCCCCGGAGAAAAAAACCACCGGCGCCTTCCGGGCGGTGGCCCCCACCGCTCCCGGGCGCCGCTCCGGGCCGGCGGACCTGCTGGCGGAAAACCTGGCCGGGCTGGGTCGGGAGGCCATCGAGCAGGTCGATACCGCCCCGCAACCCTTTGCTGCTCTGTCTGCCGGGTCCCAGCCGGGAGACGATTTCGAGGTGCCCACGGCACCGGCCAAGCCGTCGGGCAGGCGCCGGCAGGAGAGCCGGAGACCGGACACCCCGGCGCTGCCGCCCCATCCGCCCCTGCCGGAGCCGGCCGAAGCAGGATCCGTCCAGGCGGTCGGAGCAGCCGGGGCCCCGGCCGCCGCTTCCCCCGTGAGGGCGCCGGCAGCGGCGCCGGTATCTCTGGCCGGGGTGGTGACCGGCCAGTTGCCCCTGGTGCACCTGGTGGCGGCCGTGGTCGAGCGAGTGGGCTACGCAGGGGAACCCGCCGCTCCGGATGACGTTCCGCTGCGCATCAGGCGCAGTGGGCGCCTGGCGGTGGTGGCCGGGGTGCTGGCCTTTACCGCCGTTCTGGCCTGGTTGCTGGTGATGGCGGCACGGCGCAGCTCCCAGCCCCGGCCCGGTGGAACGACTCCCGCCGGCGCCGCAGAGCCGGCCCCAGGGACGGTGGCCGGTCCGGCGGGAAGCCCGCCCCGGCCGGAACCGGCACCCGTTGCCGAGGTGGAGCGCCGGCCGGCCGTCGCCGTTCCCTCCCCGGAAGCGGTGCCGGGAAAGGAACCGGCCCTGCGGCCGGAAAAAGCGCAGAAGCGCAAGAAACGACACCGCCTCAAGGCCGGGAAGAAATCCCGGCGACGTCGCTCCGCCCGCCGTGGCAAGAGTCGCAGGAGCCGGCGACGATGAAGACACCGCGGGGATTGTTGGCCTTCGGCTGTACCCTGGTGGTGCTGGGGGCGGCCGTGGGCCAGTTGCCGTTGTTCAGCGCCGCCGAGCGCTTGCCGGCGGCGTTGGCCGGCCTGCCCCCCCGGGCGGTACCCTTGCTGGAGATGTTCACCTCCTCGCTGGGCACGCCGCGGCCACTCGGACGCCTCGGCGGGCTGCACCTGGACAGGCTGGTGGCCGATGAGCGGTCCCGGCGGCTGGCCGGGCAGCTGGCTGCCCGGACGGGGCTGGACCAGGCCGTTGCCTGGGCCTTCCTGGCAGCCACCTCCCGGGGAGTCACCGACGAGAAGGGAGCCTTCTGGCCGGATCTCGCCGGCCGGGCCGAGGCGACCGGCGGAGGGGAGAGTCGCGCCGCGGTGGCCTTGCGTCTGTTGGGAAAGATGCGTCGCCAGACCGGTTCCCTGTCCGCAGCTTTGCTGGCCTGGCAGGTTGGTGAAGAACGGGCGGCCCACCTGGGTCGCCGGTTGGCCGGCGACGGCTGGCCGGAGGTCCTTCGCCGGCGATTGCCGGAACCCGTAAAGCTCGATGCCGGTCGCTGGCTGTGCACCGTCGGGACCCTGTCCCGGGTGTATCGAGCCGGCTGGCCCACCGGGCGGCCGTCACAGACCGTGTCGGCGTCCGGGCTGGTACTGGCGGGCGGAAAGGGCGACCGGGTGGTGGCACCGCTGGCCGGTCGGGTTTCCAGGGACGGCCGCTGTTTGGTGGTGGATCACGGCTGTGGCCTGCGGTCCCGCCTGTGCGGAGTGACGGGGTCGCAGTCCGCTCCGGAGCGCCCGGTCGCTGCCGGCGCCGTGCTGGGCAGGGCCGGGGGCAAGGCTACCTGGTCGTTGTGGTTGGGTGCCCGGCGGGTGAGCCCGGGGTTGTTGTTCAAGCCGGCTCCTGCGGTTCCTTCGTCTCCACCGCGGTGACCTCGGTTTCGACTTTCTGGGCACCGTCCAGCTGCACGAACTCGCGCAGGAATTCCACCAGCAGGGCCCGGTTGCTCTCATCGGCCTGGTCGAAGGATACCCCGATTCCGGGCATGCGACGGGAATCGGCGGGATCGGGCTGCACTTCCCGGACCACCCGTCCGGCCAGTTCAATCTTTTGCAGGGTGACGGGGTTGACCAGGGACACCAGGACTTCGCTGCCCACGGGCAAGGGCTCGGCGGTGTGGATGAACACACCGCCGGCCGAGATGTCCCGGGCATAGGAAGTGTATACTTCCCGTTCCGCCAGGAAACGCAGCTTTACCTGGCGTTCCACCCGGGCATGGCGGCGGCGTTCCTGTTCTTCGTCACCCCGGCCGCTGACCCGCGCGGCCAGGAAGTTGCCGATGGCCCGGCGGCTGGCCTCGTCCATGTCCAGGAAGCGGACCCCGATGCCGGCCGCCTGTCCCGGGCCGGGCTCGTCGACTACCCGCACCACCTCGCACATGGCCTTGACCACCGGGGCCGGGCCGGGCAAGTGCAGCACCACCCGCAGTTTTTCCCCGGCCGGTATCAGGTGCTCGGTGGAGATGAACATTCCCCCCAGGCTGAGATCGTCGGTCTTCAGCTCGAAGAATCCCTCGGCGTAGATGAACTGCACGTCCAGGCGCGCGTCCAGGCGGGCGAAGCGACGGCGTTCCAGCAGGTGCTGGCGCAAGGTGTCGTCCACCAGCGAGTAGATGGCCTGTTTCTGCTCGTAGGTCATCTCCACGAACTTGATGCCCATGCCGTGACGGGCCGGATCGTCTCCCTGGTTGACCCAGACCACTTCTCCCTTGACGGGAACGTGCACGCCCTTGCTGGTCAGCTCGATTTCCAGGTCCAGCAGGGAACCCACCGGCAGGGGATCGACGGTGGAGACGAACAGGCCACCCTCGCCCAGGACGGGAATGTAGCGATCCTTCAGCTCGTTGCGCGTCCAGTAGCGGGCCGACAGGCAGACGGGTACCCGCAGGAATTCACGGGTGTCGGCGGCGGCATCGGGAGCGCGGTTGAACAGTACCTTTTCGAACTCGCGCCGGTATTGCTTCCAGCGCTCCCTTTCCTCCTGGGTGAGGCTGCCCGGGTCGGCGCGCTTGCGCCGGTTCAGGGTGTTGAATGCTTCCAGCAGGCTGGAGAAACTTTCTTCGACCATGAGCGGTGTCCTATCTGCCCTCTTCCCGCGTCCGTCGTGATGCCTGGCGTTCGATTACCCGTATGGCCTCGACCGCGGACATCACCCGCCCGAACCCGTAGGCGATGTTACGCAGCGATCCCCGTTGCATCTCCGCGTCGACGGTGGCGGTGGCATCGGCGAGGAAAAAGACATTGAAGTCACGCACGAAGGCGTCGCGGGCGGTGGTTTCGCAGCAGAGGTTGGTCATGACGCCGCCGATGACGACATCCTCGACACCGCCGGCCCGCAGCATGGCCTCGAGCGGGGTGCCGTGGAAAGCGCTGTAACGACACTTGTCGATGAGAGGTTCGCCTTCCCGGGGCTGGAAACCGTCCGCCAGCTCGGCGTCGCGACTGCCGTCCAGGATGAGGCTGCGCCACCAGCGCGAGATGCTGCCTCCGTCGCTGGCGGGGTAACGGTGTCGATGACGGGTGAAGAAAATCCGCATGCCCCGGGTGCGGGCCGCTGCCAGCACCTGCCCCAGTTGCTCGGCTGCCTGCTGGCTGGTTGGCAGGTAGGCGCTGCCCTGCGGGTCGACGAAGATGCGCTGCATGTCGATAACCAGCAGGGCCGCCCGTTCCGGCCGGAAAACCAACGCCGGGCGATCGTAGGGGGCGAGGGCCAGGCGGAAGTCGCCGCCGGGCTCGATCTCCACCCGCCCGGGCATGCCCAGTACCGGGCGCGGCGGCCGCTCGCCGTTGCTGGGGGGAGGCTGGTTGCGGGCGACGACGTGGTTCTGCTCCAGCCAGCGGGCGGCGAAGGCGTACACCTCCAGGTCCTTGAAGGTGAACCAGCGCTGGCGTTCCTGGGGGTGGTCGAGCAGGCAATCCTTGAAGCGGCGGAAGGCTCCCCGGCCCACCAGCGCCTGGGTGAGTTGCTTCTGCAGTTGCTCGTCCTCGACGGTCTGGATGAACTTCTGCATGGTGCGGTAGCCCTCCCGCGAGGGCCGGGGAGGGATGTAGAGGTAGTTTTCCCGCGGTTCGGGGGGATCCGGCGGCTCGAGCATGCCGGTGTAGGTCACCACCTGGCCGCTGCTCAGGTCCAGATAGCTGTGCGATTCGGGCAGCTGGTTCTCCAGGGCTATGGCCAGGCCTTCCCAGTCGAGATCCACCTCGTGGCGTGCCGGCATGCCTGCGGCGGTCGCCGCCGACGGGGCAGGGCTTTCACCTGCTGCAGCTGGCCGGGGATCCTGATTGTCGT
>QMME01000210.1 GCA_003647095.1 Deltaproteobacteria bacterium | reverse complement strand
GACCACTGACTGGACCAGGCAGGATACCGTGGAGTTCCTGGCCGGCACCGCTCCCTTCGACACCCTGCCGGCCGAGGCCCGGGAGCAGTTGGCGTCGGCTACCCGGGCCCGGCCGCACCCGGCCGGGGAGGCGGTGCTGGAACGGGGCCAGACCGGCCAATCACTGTTCGTAGTGGCCCGGGGGCAGGTAGAGGTGCTGTTGCAGACCGCCGACGGACAGCAATCCCTGGGCCGGCTGCAACCGGGCGAGTACTTCGGGGAGATTGCCCTGATGACCAGCTCCCGGCGCACCGCCACCATCCGCGCCATCAGCGACTGCCTGGTCCTGGAGATTCCGGCCGAACCGCTGGAGCAGCTGTTCATCCAGTACCCGGAATTCAAGCAGGCCATCGCCCGCACCGGGGCCCGGCGCTCGCAAGAGTCGCTGCAGAAAATGCTCGGCCAGTAGCCCGGCCCGGGAGACAACAGGCCAGCCATGCCCGCCGCCATGCCCAGGCAGGTACCCGCAGAGGATGATCCCAGCCAGCGTCGGCTGGTATCACGCCTGGCGGCCGGCGATGAAGATGCCTGGCGGGAGTTCCTGGAGCGTTACTCCAACCTGATTTTCAGCCTGCTGTGGCGCTATGCCCGGCACGATCGTGACCTGTGCACCGATCTCTACACCTACGTGCTGCAGGCCCTGCGCCAGACCGGCGCCGACGGCCGGTCCTGCCAGCGCTTCCACCGCTACCTGCAGAGCCTGGAACGGCTGGGCGGACGGGGCCGTTTCACCACCTGGCTGGGACGGGTAACCCAGAACCTGGTCTCCGATTACTTCCGCGCCCGCGATGGGCGGCGCACCGAACCACGCGAAATCGAGAGGATGGAACCCGAGGGCCGCGAGCTGTTTCGCCTGCTGTACTGGGAAGGGCTATCGGAACGGGAAGCCTTCCACACCCTGGCCAGCAGGCATGCGCAGTTGAGCGAAGAGCGCTTCTATTCCCTGCTGCTGGAGATCAACTCCCGCCTCAGTCGCTGCAATCGCTGGGCGCTGTACAGCGAGGTGCTGCGACGCAGCCCGGCCGTGCCCTTGCACCCGCTGCCACCGGGCAGCGAGCGTCCCGCCGTCCAGGTGGCCGAGTCGCGCCCCGACGCCGACCCGGACCATACCGTCACCGGCGAACAGCAACGCCGGCGGGCCCGACAGGCCATGCAGGCGTTGCTGCTGATGCTGCAGCAACTGGAAGCCCGCGACCGGCTGCTGCTCATCGGCCGCTACCGGCGCGGCCTGACGGCCCGGCAACTGGGTCGCCTGGCCGGCCTGGAACCGCGCCAGGTCTACAGCCAGCTGGATCGCCTCAAGGAGCGGTTACGGGAGGAACTGCAACAACGGGGTTTTTCCTGGGAGGATCTGTCCGAGGGCATGGAGGGAGCGGAGGGCATGCTGGAGTTGCTGGGCGAAGCTGCGACACCACCTGCCTCGGGAAGGCGCAGTAAGGAAAAATGATCTTCCGTCAGATCATGTTGGTAGAGGAGAGGGTGAAAAAAGAGTGAGCTGCCAGGAAAAAGACTGCATCATCGAGCTGTTGCACGGCCATCCCGACGAGAAACGCCGAGTCGAAATCGTCCGGCACCTGGGAGAGTGCGACCAGTGCCGCCGGGAATTCTTGCTGGCGGCGGCCACGTCCGGGCTGGCCCTGGCGTCGGAAGCCGGACCCGACTGCCTCGACAACGAGACCCTGTGCGCACTCTACGACGGTGCTCTACCGGAGCAGCAACAAGGGGTCGCCCTGGAACACCTGGCCGGCTGCGGCCATTGCCTGGATGCCCTGATCAACCTGGACCGGGCCCTGGCCGGCGCCGCGGCCGAGCCGGTAGAGGCTCCCCGGGAACTGACCCGGCGCCTGGCCGGAGCGACCGGCCCTTCCCTGTGGCAGCGCCTCCGGGCCGGTCTGTTGAGCATGCGCTTCGTGGCGGCCACGGCCTCGGCGGCAGCGGCGTTTCTGGCGGTTTACTTCCTGGCCCGGCCGCCGGCCGAGCCGACCCTGGAGCAGCCGACCCCGCGCAGCGGCCCGTCCCCGCTGGCCGAAGCCGAAGCGGAAGGCAACCAGGCCGCCCCGGCAGAGCCGGCACCAGCCAGCGATGAGCTGCCGGCCGCGGAGACGGTCGCGGAGACCGGGCACCCCGCCGCTCCCGCCCCCGGGCCGGAGAAAACCGCCCCCCCCCTGCTCGATGCCAAGATCCTGGCCAAGCTGCTACCCTCCACGCCAGAGACCGATCGACCGCCGCTGGGGGCCACGGCCCTCGATACCAGGAGGAGCGACAACTCCCCCTGGCAACAGAGCTACCGCCTGGGCCGCGTCATCGCCACCAGCCTGATAGCCTCCGGGCGGGGAAAACCCGGCAAGAGCAACGATGACATCATCAGGACCGGCCTGCTGCTGCTGGCCAGGTGGTTGGAAGGTGCCGGCGAGGAAAGCCTGGCCGGGTTCGCCGGCGACCTGGCCGAACAGCTGCAGGCCGGCCGGCTGGATCGCATCAAGCTGCAGGCCCGGCTGGAGGTGCTGGACCAGGCCCTGCGGCAGAAGCAGTCCGGAGAACCGTCCCGGGCCTGGTTCTACGATACCGGCAAGCTGGTTACCGATATCGGCCTGCAGGCATCGCTGGCCCGCTCCGGTGCCAAGCACCTCGTGGATCCCTCCCTGCCGCGGCGGTGCCGGCAACAGGCCGCCGCCGCCCTGGAACTGCGCCGGCCCGGCAAGAAGGTCATCCTGCGGCTGGCCGGCCAGCTGAGCACCCTGGGCCGGCAACTGGGCCAGCTTCCGACCTCCCGGGACCAGCTGGCAGCAACCCTGAACAAGATCGACCAGGCGGTGGACAGCACCGCCACGGCCTCCCCCGGCAACGAGAAAAGCCGTTGACGCCATTACCGCCGGGGGATACCCTCCGGACCATGTGTGGTTTCATCGGCATGATTGGCTACCATGACTGCGCCGGTGACATCCTGCTGGCCCTGCAGGCCTTGCAGCACCGGGGACAGGATTGCGCGGGCATCGGCACCATCAGCGGTGACCAGTTCCCGGTGGTGCGCAAGCTGGGCCTGGCCGGACACTCCTTTTCTCCCGACGACATCGAACATTTGCCCGGCCAGGTGGGCCTGGGACACGTGCGCTACCCCACGGTGGGATCCGGTCTGCTGCGCGATGCCCAGCCTTTCTGGTACCGCCAGCCGGGTGTACTCATGGCCCACAACGGCAACTTCGTCAGCCTGCCCACCATGTACCAGCGCCTGGAGAGCGAGTCGGTTCACCTGATGAGCCACTGCGACGTGGAACCGGTACTGTGCATCTTCGCCCTGGAACTGATGCGGCGGCGCCCGCGCGACCACACCATCGACGATGCCGTGGCCGCCCTGCAGGCCACTTTCGAACAAGCCCAGGGGGCCTATTCACTGGTGGCGGCCCTGAAGATCAACGGCCGGGAGACCCTCTTGGCCGTGCGCGATCCCTACGGCATCCGCCCGGCGGTCTGGGGCCGCCGTGGCCGCAGCTTCGTGGTGGCTTCCGAGTCGGTGGCGCTCGATGCCCTGGGAGCAACCCTGGCCGGTGACGTCGCCCCCGGCGAGGTCATGTTCTTCCAGCGGGGCGCGGAGCCCCGGCGCGTGAGACTGGCCGAGACCCGGCCGGCCCCTTGCATATTCGAGTACATCTACTTCGCCCGGCCCGACTCGGTGATGAACGGCCACAGCGTCTATGGCATCCGCCTGGCCCTGGGCCGGGAACTGGCCCGGGCCTGGCGGGACAAGGGTCTCCAGGCCGACGTGGTCATTCCCATTCCCGACACCTCGCGGCCCTCGGCTTCCAGCCTGGCCGAGGAACTGGGCTTGCCTTACCGCGAGGGTTTCATCAAGAACCGCTACACCGGGCGCACCTTCATCATGCCCAACCAGGGCGAACGCACCAGTGCCCTGCAGCTCAAGCTCAACCCCATTCGTTCCGAGTTCGCTGGCCGCCGGGTGCTGGTGGTCGATGACAGCATCGTGCGCGGTACCACCCTGCGTCGCACCATCCAGATCATCCGCGAGCAGGGTGCCCGCCAGGTGCACCTGGCCATTCACAGCCCGCCCGTGCTCCGGCCCTGCTACTACGGCATCGACATGTCCACCCGTGACGAGCTGGCTGCCTGCGCCTTCACCTCTTGCCGCGAGGATCACCCCAACCGCCGGCAACTCGAAGACGCCCACCGGGAAGTGGAACGGCGCCTGGCCGCCCACCTGGGCCTGGATTCACTCACCTACTTGCCGCTGGAGGGTCTGGAACGGGCCTTTCCCCATGGTCGCTGCGCCGCCTGCTTCGACGGCAACTACCCGCTGGAGTTGACCACGGCGCAGCAGCAGTGGCTGGAACGAGATCGCCGCAGCTCCGTTCAGCGCCAGCTGTGTCTCTAGGTGGTGGCGGCGCTGGGGGACAAGAAACCAAAGGAGGGTGAAACATGAACCGCGACGAGATGGTGGAAGGTATCATGCGCGCCTCGGGCATCAGCAAGGCCAACATCAATCGCTTCTACGACGGGCTGGTCAACCTGGCCAAGAAAAAGCTGGCCGCCGACGGAGAGTTCGTGCTGCCCGGACTGGGAGTGCTGCGGGTAAAGGTACGCAAGGCCCGCACCGGCCGCAATCCCAAGACCGGCGAGAAGATCCGCATCCCCCGCAAGAAGGTGGTGCGCTTCGGGGCCTACAAGGATCTCAAGGAACTGATCAATCCCACTGCCAGCAGCTCCAACCCCGAGGACAAACCGGAGGGTGAACCGCGCTGACGACGGCGGGGGCTCGTTCGCTGCCTGTCCCCGAGGTAGTCAGCGCTCCCCTCGTGAAACGCCGGCCGCGGGTTCACAACCGGGGCTGCAGACCGCCGTGGAGGCGGCGATCGACGAACTCCAGCGCCGCCGTTCGCCGGGCGGTGAAGGTGCCCAGCGGGTTGCCGGCATTGTCTTCGAGTTGTAACTCCAGGTCGGCCAGCTTGCTGTTGTGACAGTAGAGCCGGGCGCCACCGGGATCGGTATAGGTCACCACCACCACGTCGTCAGGGTGGCAGCTGGCCCGACCGCGCAACCTGGCCCCGGGGCCCCGGGCGGCGAATTCCCACTGGAAAGGCTCCCAGTGCGAGCGGTTGCGCAACCACTGGCTCAGCTTGTCGAAGCGATGGCGCTGCTGGCCGACCTGCAGGTAGAACACCTTCAGGTGCGGGCTGGGCACCGGACCCAGGGCCACCTGGGCATCGAGCCCTTCCCAGACCACGTCGGCCTCGTCAACGAAAGCGTTGCAGTGCCCCCAGGCCCAGCGCAGGGCGTGTTCCGTGCCCCACAGGTGCTCGAGCTGGCCGGGAATACCGTCCAGTTCCAACCGTTCACCGTCCACCTCCAGCCAGCCGCGCAGGCGCCCGTTCCATACCGGGCAGGCCAGCTTGGTCTTGGGGAGCGTCAGCCGGTACAGGAAGCGGTGGGAAAAATGCCACAGCGGAGGAGTGTCGTCGGCCAGGGTAAAATTCCAGGCCAGGCGATGGCCGCGCCCGGCATCGTCGATGCTGCCGCTGCAGGCGGCGGGGCTGCAGGCCGAGGAACCGACGAGCAAGCGGCCCTCCTCCTCCAACCACTGCAGCTCGGCGATGGGCAGCGTCTGCTGCACGGCGAAGTTGCGGCCCGGCTCCCGGCCGTCGAAGAAGATGCCCCACAGCTGGGCGACGCCGGCTCCCCGCCCCCGCCGCGGCGCCGACAGGGTGTAGCGCAGCCAGAAGGCCTGCTGTCGCCCGGGCAGGTTGGCCTTGATGAAGAACACCTCGTAGAAGGGCCGTTGTCCCGGTTGCCACCGTAACCGTGCCGCGGCTCGCCTGTCGGACTCGTTCATCTGCATGCTCCTGCCGGGCGTCACTGCTGCAGCACCTGCCGGTAGCGCCGGTCGGCGTCCAGGTACACATCGTCGGGTCCCTCGCCGTCGAAGGGATCCTCGAGATCCTCCTGGATGTTGTCCAGGCTCACCAGCACCAGCGAGTACAGCGCCGCCACGATGTAGCCCACGTAGGGAAAGGAAGGGTTCTTGTGGATCAGGTGGGCGAAGTATGGTCCGAAGGCCACCGGAAACAGGTTGAGAAACACGCTCGAGTAGGCGCGCAGCGACAGCGGGGTGCGGTAGGCGGCGATGTTGCGCAGCCGCTCGTACTCGCTCACCGCCTTGCTGAGGAACTGGTTGGCCCGCGACACCTCGCCGGCGCTGGTGCCCACCTGGCGGGCCTGTTCGTTGGCCAGCGACAATTCGGAAAAATCCCGGTACACCCGCTCGAGTTTCTCGGGGCTGGAGGCGCGCGCCTGCAGATCGGCGCGAATATCGGCCAGCACCCCGGCAATCTGCCGGCGTATCCGGTCCAGGCCCCCGGCCGGTTGCCGCTCGGACGGGATCCAGTCGCGGTGTGCCCAGTACAGCGCCACCAGGTGGGTCTTCAGCCCCGCGTAGTAGCGCAGCGCCTCTTCGCGGCGCTTGTAGGCGCTGTTGATGGAAAAGACGATGGGAAACACCACCGCCAGGCCGATGAGGGAAGTGGGAATGTCCGCCACCAGCCCGAAATGCAGGCAGGTCCAGGTGGAGGCCAGCGCCAGCGCCAGCACCGCCAGCGACTGCCAGTCCTGTACTTTCAGAAAATAGCGAATGGTCTTCAGCATGCCTGTCACCTCGTGGTCTGTCCCGCCTGCACCCGCACGTACCTTGCCAGCGGACCCGATCTTTACACGGGGACCCGGGCCGGGACAAGTGGCTGCTGCATAGCCTGGAGTCGGGAGGTGGCGAGCTTGCCCGGCAGGAGGCGCCGGGATATGGTACCCGGAAAAGGAACGTTTCCTCCGTATGCAATCCCGGGAAAAGGAGCCCTGCATGCGAACAATCGTCGCCAATCTCTCCCTGGCAATCGTCCTGCTGGCCGGCGCCTGTCCGGCTCCCCGTCCTCCCGACGCCGGTGACCTGCTGGCCGAGCGGGCCGACCAAACCACCCTGGAGATGGTGCGCGCCGTGGGGGACCGGGCCGCGCT
>QMME01000209.1 GCA_003647095.1 Deltaproteobacteria bacterium | reverse complement strand
GCCAGAGCCTCCAGGCCAGGAGTAGAAACAGCGGCAACCATTCCATGGCCGTGAGTTGCAGGTGCCCCTGGGCATGGGCGAAATGGAAGGGCGAAAAGGTGAACAGGCAGCCGGCCAGGAAGGCTCCCACTCGCACGGCTCCCAGTTCGTGGGCCAGCAGGTACATGGTGAAGCCGGAAGCCACGAAGGAGAACAGAAAGACCAGGTTGTAGGCGGCCGGCTGGCCCAGCAGGAAATCGAACGGCAGCGCCAGCATGCCATTGAAGGGGTTGAGGGTGTGATACAGCAGGGTGTGACCATGGGGATGGTGCAAGAGGGTGGTGAAGTAGGGGTTGACTCCACTGGTTATGGCCTGGCGCAGCCACCACATGTTCCACAGGTTCTGCCAGCCGTCACCGCCGTGGCCGGCCAGGTGGTCGAACAGGTGGCCGACCACCCGGTGGCAGTAGACCATGGTCAGCAGCAGGTAGGCGGCCAGGGCGGGCAGGTGCCGTCGCCAGGGGCGCAACCGTTCTGCCGTGGTGTCGCTTTCCATCACGCCGCCAGCAATCGCACAGGAGGGGCGTATTTTCAAGGTTGCTCCGGACGGCTTCACTGGTGCGGCCGGCGCGGCGATTGTTTCCGAGGCGCCGGCCTGCTTAACGCCTCGCTACCCTCCGCTGCTCGGCAAGCTCGCAGCTACGGGCAGCTTCGCCTGCGCGGCCGGCGCGGCGATTGTTTCCGGGGCGCCGGCCTGCTTTCTCCCCCCCAACGCTACCCATGATGCGGGCGGCAAGGGGGTGTGCTCTCGCGCGGAGCGAAGTGAGCACGAGAGTGCGGCCCCGAGCCGCCAACCACGCAGCCCCTGCCGGCACGGCCGGAAACACCCGTGCAGACCTCACCCCCGCACGGTTTCCGGCTTCACCGGCTGCCCCTCTCCAATGTGGAGAGGGGCTCCGGTATTCGCGATACACGTTCCTGCCTGCGCGGCCGGCGCGGCAATTGTATCCGGGGCGCCGGCCTGCTTGCCTTGCGGGTGGCTTGGGGGTAGATGTTTCTGCGGGAGGTGGTCATGAAGGAATTCGTCTTTACCGGCAGCAGACTCCTGATGGGGCGGCTGGAACGCGGCGACGACCTGCTCGAGCAGCTCACCGCCTTCTGCCACCAGCATGACATTCGTGCCGGCGCCGTGTGGGCCATCGGTGCGGTGGAGCGGGCCCGCCTGGGTTACTTCGACCAGGCTGCCGGCAGCTATCGCACCCGGGAATGGGAACAACCCCTGGAGATAGTCTCTCTCAGCGGCAACGTCTCCGAGAAGGAGGGCCAGCCCTTCGCCCACCTGCACGCCGTGTTGGCGGACGAGCAGGGTGCCTGCCACGGGGGGCACCTGCTGGAGGGGTGCCGGGTGTTCGCCTGCGAGTTCGTGGTGATGAAGCTGGAGGGCGAGATCCCCCGTCGCACCACCGATCCGGCCACCGGCCTGGCCCTGTGGTGAGCGGGGTCAATCCTTCTGCTTGAGGGTGGCGATTACCTGGCGGGCCTTCTGCAAGGCCTCGACGACCTTCTTCTCCCGTACCCGCAGGCGCTTTTCCTGCTCCTTGGCCTGCTCGAGCCGGGCCTTCATCTTCTCCAGCTTTTCCCTGGCCTGGGCCACGGCCTCCTGGTACTTGGACAGTTTCCTGTCGGAGACCTGCTTCAGCTTCTCCAGGGCCTCGGTCTTCTCCGCTTCCGCCTTCTCCAGCTCTTCCTGCATTTGGGCCTGCAAGGCGGCCAGTTCTTCGTTCTTTTCGGCCTCCAGCCGGGCCAGTTCCTTCTGGTGCCGGGTGGAGGCCTCCTGCTGGCCGGACTTCTGCTCGTTCTCCAGACGATCCAGCTCCTTTTCCAGTTGCTGGTTGGCCGAGCGCAGGCTCTCGCTTTCCTGGCGCAGCTGCTCGATTTGCTGCTCCAGGGCGACGTGCTCGCGCTCGGAGCTGGAACTGGCGGACTCCAGCTCCGCCTGTAGCTGTTCCAGGCGCTCGGTGGCGTTGCGCTCGGCTTCCTGCTGCTCGTCGAGCCGGCCCTGTAACTCCACCAGTCCCTGCTCGGTCTCTTGCAGCCTGATCTCCAGCTGCTGTTTCTCCGCTTCGCTGCGTTCGAGTTGTTCTTGCAGCTGCTTGATCTGCCCGGTTGCCTCCCGCTCCTGCCTGGAGGCCTTGAGCAGGGCTTCTTCCAGCTTCTGCTCCAGCTGGGCGGCCTTCTTGCTGGATTTTTCCAGGCGTTCGCTGACCTCGGACAGTTCCGACTCGCGCTGCTGCTGCAGCTGGGAAAGCTGCTGCTCCAGCTCCTGCACCTGGCCCTGCAGCTGGTCTACCTGGGCGATGTAACCGGCCTCGGACCGGGCATGCTCTTCGCTGGCTGCCTCGGCGGATTCCTTGAGTGCCTGGAAGGAATGCTTCTGCTCCTGCAGTTCGTTCTGCAGGCGATCGACCGCCTCGGCGTGTTCTCTTTCCAGCTGTTGCAGGCGCTCTGCCAGTTCATCGCGCTTGCGGGAGGCATCGCCGAGCTGCTCCTCCAGGGCACGCCGTTCGGCGTCGTGATCGGCGGTGATCTGGGAGAGGCGCTCCTCGGCGTCGGATAGCTTGTTTTCCAGCGTCTCGATCTCTGCTTGCAGCCGCTCGCTGACCTCGTGGGCCTGCTCCTTTTCCGCCTGCAGGTTCTGCTCGAGGATCTCGATGTTGCGTTCGCGGTCCTGGATGCGGGCGTTCAGTTCCTGCTCGCGAACCTGGACCGCCTGGGCCAGCTCGCCGATCTGGGCCTCGAGGTTGCTTCTTTCCGCTTCCCAGTCGGCGACCAGGCGCTGCTTTTCCTCCTCTGCCGCCTGCAGGGCCTGCTCCGACTGCTGCTGCAACTGGGCATGCAACTCGGCTGCCTGGCGCAAGGCTTGTTCCAGCTCGGCCACGCGTGCTTCCAGGGCCTCCTTTTCGGATACGGTGGCGTCGAGGGAATCTTGCAGCAGGTCGGCCCGGCCGCGTTCCACCTCCACTTCCTGGGCCAGCTCCTGTTCCCGGGATTCCTTCTCCTGGGTGACTTCCTCGAGCGATTCCTGCAGCAGGTCGATCTTTTTCTGGGCGTCTTCGATCTGCTCCTGGGCGGCCTGGGCCTCATCTTCCTTCTTCTGGCTGAGCAGCTTCAGCGTCTCCTGCAATACCTTGGCCTTGTTGCTCTGCTCCTCCAGTTGCTGCTGCAGTTCCGCCCGCTCGACCTCGAAGCGGCGTACGCTGTCTTCGAGTTGTGCCGACAGCTCCTGTACCTCGCCCTGGGACGACTGCAACTGCTGGGCCAGGCTGTCACGCTCGCCTTCGGCCTGTTGCAGGTTCTTGCGCAGGGTTTGGACTTCCTCGCTGAGCCGCTTCTGGTTCAGGCCCAGTTCGTCCAGGCGGGCCCGGGCGCGGGCCAGTTCCTGTTGCGCCGTGCTCAGTTCCCGTTCACGTTTCTTGAGATTCTTGCGCAGGAAGTTGAGCTTGCCATCGAAGGCGAAGTCGTCGTCCTCGACGGAGGTGACCTTGCTGGTCTTTTTCTTGCGCGGGGGAGGCGGGGGTGGAGGAGTTGCCGGGGCCGGTGCGGTCAGGCCGTCGAGGGCCGAGTCCAGTTCGCTGTCGGCGCCGAGCGGGGCGTTCCCGGAGGGGGCTGCGCCGGCAGGGGTGGAAGAGGTCCCTTCCACCGGCTCCAGGTCCTCGACCAGCTCCGCCTCCTCGACCACGTCTTCCACCGCTTCCACGACAGCCGGTTCGGCCTGTACCGCGGTCGGAGCGGTGAGGCCGTCGAGGGCGGAATCGAGCTCGTCATCCTCGATTGGTTCCACCGGGGACGGGGGCGGAGAGTTACCACCCAGCAGGGCCAGCAACTGCTTGGCCACCGTGCCGGCAGACTGGTCCTTGAGCAGGTACAGGTCGGCGTGGTTCTTGTGGCTTTGATGCTGTTCGAAGGTCTCCGGGGTTTCTCCCGAGGAGACGATGACCACCGGCGTGTCCTTGGTTTGCTGGGCGCGCTTGAGTCGGTTGCACAGCGAATAGCCGCTCATGCCCGGCAACTCGGCGGCCACCAGCACGGCGTCGGGTGGGGAGCCGGTGGCGGTGTCCAGGCCGGCGCGGCCGTCGTCGGTGGAGGTGACCTCGATGCCAGCCATCTGCAGGTGCTCGCGCAGCTGCGACTCGAAGACCGGATCGTTGTCTATTACCAGTATGCGTCGCTTGTCCATGACGTTGAGTTAGTACTTATACTACGGAGACGAAGGCGGTACAAGAAAAAGCAACGCCTGCGGTTTCCTTCTCCTCGCCCGGGAGGCGGCCGGCGGGGAAAGCCGGAGGCCGGGTTTGTCAGGGGATGACGTAGACCAGCTCGATGTGGACGCTCTCGCCCGTCTCGAAGAACTCGCAGGGATCGTAGTGGGAGGCGAAGGAGATGGTGCCGCCCTTGGCCTTGGGATCGGGAGGATCCGTGGGTGGCTGGTAGGTCCAGGTGGGCACGCAGTCGACACCGTCCGGGCAGGAACCGTCGTCGGGACCGCTGCACTCGACCAGGCGCACCTGGTCCGAAAAACCGCAGGAGTAGCGGGGAACTTCCTGGTCGTTGATGAGGATGTTGGCCAGGTCGGGGTGGAGGATGGGTTCGTTCAATTTGAAGATCTTCGGGCACCTGACGAATTCCCCGACCGCCTTCATGGTGGCCGAGAAATTGTTCTGGCAGATGGTATCGATGAACCCGTTGTCGCCATTGGCCTTGAACATCTCGACCAGGTTGATGTAGCGAACGCCCGGCTTGGCCTCGCAGGCCGTCAGGCAGTTTTTATACTTGCGCTGCTGGGCGGGATTATTGGGATCCTGCGGCGGTGGGCACTGCGCCTTGCAACCCGGGGTCTCGCAGGCGGCATTGACGCGGTATCTGTTGTCGTCGTCGTCCCAGTAGTAGGTGATTTCCGTGGTCGAGGGATCCTCGGGATCGGTGACACCGACGATCGCCGCGAACTTGACCATGCCCACTTGGTTGCCTTTCAGCTTCATGAACTCGTTGTAGTAGTAGTCTATCGGAGTCAACTCGTAGGGCTTGCCCGTATCCGGTTCGTTGGTCCTTTCTTCCGGGTCGCGCCCTTTGGACGAGTAGTAGCAGATATCTCCACCGACGTTGCTGATACCCTCGGTGACGTCGCCGACCCTGCCGCAGTCTTCCTCGTCGGAGACGATGATGATGGCCAGGGTGGCATTTTCCCGCAGGAAGGGCTGACCGGCCTGGAGCTCGGAAAGCGCCAGGCGTACCGGCTCCAGGCCCCGCTCGTAGCCGCAGCCGTTGGTTCCCACCAGGGCGATGCCGCGCTCACTGGCCGTGTCGTAGAAGCAGCTTTTCTGCGCGGCGCTCATGACCGCCGGGCAGTTGGGATCGGTGGTGAAGGAAAAGTTGGGATCGAGGATGGTGCCGTCGTTGTGGCCCAGGCGATTCTGGAATCGCCCGCTCTCGCCGGTCTCGTTCATGCAGGATGATGGATAGGTTCCCCCGCAGGGAGGACAGCCCGGGGATTCCACCCCGGTGGTGACGACGGCAATCCGATAATCATCACCAAAGGCGTCCTCGAGCTCCGCGGTAAAAGCCCCGAAAGACCCCCCCAACTGCAGCTGCTCGCCCACCATGGAGCCCGAGTTGTCGATGACGAACAGGATGTCGGCCGCCGCCGAGATGGCGATGGTGGTCTCCCAACGGCTTTCCTTGATCACCGAACTGGGCAGTTCCTCGAACTCGTACTGCTGACACCCGCTTCCCAGAAGACCTCCCAGTACCAGCAAAAGCCCGGCATGCATAAGTCCTCTTCGCGCCATCGTCTCCTCCCTTGGCAGCTCGTGCTGCATCCATTATGTGCCCGACAGGTGCCCCAGGTCAACCTGGATTTCCCATCTCGGCCACAATCTCTGCGTCGGCACATCGAAAATGGTTCTCGACTCCGCTGCTTTTCACGGCTGGTGCTCCCCGGCCTTCACGGTCGAAAAATATTCCCAGGTGTGGCATTCGTACCACGGATCGGGTCTTGACTCGTCTGTCAATGTCTTTCCCCCTCCGGTGCGTATAATGGCCCGTCTGCCGGGAAAACGGTATTGATTGTTGGTGCCCCGGACGGTGGCAGCCGGGAACGCGTGGTAATTACACCACGGACATCTGCTACCTGCCACCTCCAAGGTATCTTCTACGGAAGGGGTAATCTTTTGAAATCAGTAGCGTTGAAATCATCTTTCCAAAACGTCCGCTGGTTGGCATGGCAGTTGCAGTTGGTACGGGTGTAAGTCGGTTTCCTGGAGGTCGGCTTGAAGGCAGAGGGTGTCATGGAGACGCAGGCGGTAGCGCTGGGAAAGGTGGAGAAAAGGCGAGCCGTCATGCGGTTTGGCAGCTCGTGGCGCAGGGAGGGTGGTACGGCGATGGTCGAGAAGCTGGGGAAGCTGCTGCGGGATCTTCCCAGGAAAAAAGACCAGTACGGTGCCGGTGAAAAGCTGGGCAAGGTGGTTGGTGCGGGCGATCTTTCCGATGTCCTGTACGCGCTGCAGCAAAAGGGCCTGGGAAGGGTCACGGTGGTGCAGGAGTCCAACTCGCACCTGGTGTTGAAGGTGGAGAATTGTGCCAACTGCCAGGTAGCCGAATCCAACAATGGTTGCCACTTCACGGCCGGTTACCTGGCAGGGGCACTCAAGGCATGCGGAAAGCCGGAGACGACCGTGGTCTCGGAGGTGTCGTGCGGGGGATACCCCGGTGACACCTGCGTTTTCATGGCCAGCTGGTGAGGAGAACTGGTTTTGCAGGGGATCGACTGCAGATTCCCTCTGGAGACGACAGGATGTTTGGTGCGGCAAGGATGGTTGGTTCGAGGGGCCGGGAGTGGCGACAGGAAGAGCGGTGACGGGCCGGTGTCGGTGACCTTGCCGAGGGTGAAACAAGACACATCATAGACGATCTCCTGCAACACTGTTAGACCGCCTGGTATTTCAACCGGGCGGTCTTTTTTCTTGTCCGCCTCCCGCATCATGGGCGACGCGGGTGTTTCGGGCCGTGCCGGTGGGGGGCGTGGTTGGCGGCTCGGGGCCGCACTCTCGTGCTCACTTCGCTCCGCGCG
>QMME01000208.1 GCA_003647095.1 Deltaproteobacteria bacterium | reverse complement strand
TGGCTGTCGTCGAAGAAAAAGAACACCGTGATCACCCCGGCATTCTCCAGGGTGGTTATCAGTGCATCCCAGCCATCCAGGGTCTGCTCGAGCACGCTGCCGCTGCCGGGGTTGCCTCCTCCGAAGTCCTGCAGGTAGGCGGTTATGTAGGTGCAGCGCGCTCCCCGGTCGACGAGCAGGTCCAGGTTGGCCTGGGTGTCGTTGTAGAAGAAGTCCTCGGGATCCCCGGGGCCGCAGAACACCACCGGCCTGGGCCCCACGGAGTTGTTACGCCCCTGGTAGATCATCCGGGACGGGTGCCGGGGATCCACCACTATCTGCCCGGGCAGGTAGTCGTGCTGGGCCCGGTCCGCAACCACGACGCTGTACATGCTGCAGGCATCAGCAGGACAGGCATTGCCGCCGAGCACCACCTCGCCGCTGTCGAAATCCCGGGCCAGCATGGTAAACGAGGTATCCTCCGTCACCAGTTGCGCCCCGGTGTCCAGCCAGCCGTTCAACCAGCCCGGCCGGTTGCCCACCCGGGCATCGTAGGCCAGGTACACCGTGGCGGGACGATCCACCGTGAACCTGATGAACTCGGCCGTCGTCTCCAGCTTGTCGTCGTTGGCGGTCTGCAGGTACCACAGGCCCCGGTAGCTGGCGGGTACCTGCCGGAAGGTGTATCCCCGGTCGATGTACTGCGGCTTGCCCACCGCCAGCCAGCCCCACTGGTAACTGCGGCCGCTGGCCACCCAGGTTCCGCTGATGTTCACCTCCGGGGTATCGGGAAGCACCGCCCCGGCCAGTTGCCCGAGCAACTGGTTCATGGAGGCGCCGGCGTCCCCGGGCGCGAACTGGCCCCAGTTGCCCCGGCAGGCCGCCACCAGCCCCAGCGAGGGAATGACGGTGATGACTTCCACTCCCCAGTGCCCGTTGGCCTGGAAGGTGTCGGCGGGGGCGGCGGGCCAGGCCCGGTTGCCGTTGGGACAGACTCCGTTGAACCACCAGTTGAAGCCGTAGATGCCCGGCCCATACGCCGTCTGGTCCGAGCCGCCCCCGACGGTGCCGATACCCAGGTAGTCGCTGCCGCCGCTGGAGGTGCGCGGCAGCCCGACGGGCACGTCCTCCTTCATGAAGCTGGTGAAGTAGCTGGCGGGAAGAAGCTGGTTGCCGTTCCAGTTGCCCCGGTTGGCCCACAACCAGCCGATGCGGGCGAAATCACGTGGTGAGGCATCCAGGCCGCGGCCGCCGCGGGATCCGAACAGGCCCCCGTCTTCGAACTGCAGCGCCGCCAGGCGCGCCAGGGCCGCGTTGTTGGGCGTGTCGCCGAACACGCCGTCGAACAGCAACCGGCTGTAGAGCATGATGGCGTAGTCATTGTAGGCCCAGGCCTGTCCCGGGGCCTCGCCGCGGGCATAACCGCTGGTCATGTCGGCCAGGTGCCGCCAGGTCATGGTCCGGTCCTTGGCTACGAGATCGGCGCCCAGCAGCGACTGGACCACGGGCCGGACCAGGGCGTCGACCGAGGCGATCCGACCCTCCTCGATGGCGAACCACAGCAGGGTGCTCATCACCGGCTTCATGGCCGAGGCCCAGTCTCCCCGGCCGGAGAAGTTCCCCCACTTCTTGACCAGATAACCGTTGCGGACGATGACCCCGTCACCTCCCAGCTGGTTGGCCACTGCGTCGATGGCGGCCGCATCCAGGCCCACCTGGGCCGGTGTTCTTTCCTCCCAGCTGGCACCGGGAAAGGCGACCTGGGCCCGAACAACGGCCGGCACCACCAACAACGCCAGCAGCGACCAGACAAACACCTGCCGGCAAGACCTGGCAGTTTTTTTCGCCATAGCGATTACTTCCCGGTGACTCCGTGCATGGCACCTTCCATATCACGACCGTGGCCGCCGGGCCAGCCCCCTCCCGACCGCCCGGTTCCAGTAAATAAATTCTTGACTTGGTGGTGCCGGCTGGATAGTTTCCGCTGCGCTGTTCTTTGAAGATGCTGTGCCGAGGTGGCGGAACTGGCAGACGCGCTAGATTCAGGGTCTAGTGGGCTCCGGCCTGTGCAGGTTCGAGTCCTGTCCTCGGCACTATCCACTTTACGGCCCCCACCGGCGCGGCGGGGGCCGTTTTCTCGTTTCCAACCGGAATCAGTCACCCGCCGCCGGGGTCGGAGTCGAGGCGGGTTTGCCGCCGGCGAACAGCAGTTGCTCGATGGTTGACGTGGGAAGCGGCTTTTTCTCGACGTGGAAGCCGTCCTGGCGCAGGCGCAGCAGCCCCTGGCCATCGGCTATGAACAGCGTCGGGTAGGCCTGGATGCCGTAGCGCCGGCTCTGTGCTTGGAAGGATTCGGCCACCACCGAGAAAGTAATACCCATGTCGTCGATCATCTTGCGGGCCGAGGCGATCTTTTCCGGCTTGGCATCGGAATCAACTCCCACCACGGCCAGGCCTTTGTTGCGGTGCCTGGCAAACAGCTTGTTCAGCTCGGGCAGCAGGTGCCGGCAGGGCTGGCAATCGGCATCGAAGAAGACCACCACCAGAGCCCGGGCCGGGGAACTGGCCTCGGCACCGACCAGCTGGTCCAGCACCACCCTCCGCACCGAGCTCTTTGCCGGGTTCAGGGTGGACAGGTAGAAAGAGGGCAGTTCCTTGCCTACCACGGGTGCCTCGGCAGCGGCCGGCGCCGCCAGAACCAGTATTACCGTCAGCAGTGTCGCCCGCACCCATTCTTGCCGCCAGTTACCTGTCATTTTCTCACCTTTCCAGGAAGCCGCCGATTTCCTGCAGCAGCCCGCCGCGCTCCACCTGCCACTGCTTGCGCTCACTGTCAGACGGAGCCTGCATGTCTTTTATTGTCACCGTGCCCTGCTCGATCTCGTCCTGCCCCAGCAACAGCACCAGCCGGGCCCCCAGGCGATCGGCCCGCTTCAGCTGCGACTTGAAGCTGCCCTGGCGCACGTCGTTGACGGCGGTGAAGCCGGCCTGGCGCAACTGCTGCAGCAGCGGCAAGGTCTCCAGCCAGTAGCCCGGCTGGGCGGCGATGAACAGCAGCGGTGGCCGTTCCGGCTCCGCCACCTGTTGCTCGAGCAGCAACACGATACGGTCCAGACCGGCAGCAAATCCCACCGCCGGGGTGGGGATTCCCCCCATGCTCTCCACCAGGCCGTCGTAGCGCCCGCCCCCGGCCACGGCGTTCTGGGCACCCAGGCCGGCGGCCAGCAATTCGAAGGTGGTGCGGTTGTAGTAATCCAGGCCGCGCACCATGCGATGGTTGAGTCGCCCACCGATGCCCAGTTTTTCCAACCCGGCGCGGACCTGGTCGAATTGCTGGCGGCAGTCGTCGCAGGCGTGGTCGAGCAGGTGGGGAGCCGCCTCGGCCACCGCGGTGCAGGCGGCCTGCTTGCAGTCGAGCACCCGCAGCGGGTTGCTGGCCAGCCGGCGGCGGCAATCGGTGCAGAGCTGCCGCTCGTGCTCCCGCAGGTAGGCGGTGAGCTGCTCCCGGTATCCGGGCCGGCACACCGGGCAGCCCTGGGTATTCAACTCCAGCGAGAAGTCGGTCAGCCCGATGGCCTGCAGGCAACCGACGGCCACCTCGATTATCTCCACGTCGGCGGAGGGGTGGGCCGAGCCGAACAGCTCGGCGCCCAGCTGGTAAAACTGGCGGTAGCGGCCCTTCTGGGGGCGCTCGTGCCGGAACATGGGCCCCCGGTAAAACAGCCGGTGCAGGGGTTCTTTCTTGCCCAGGTTGTTCTCGATGAACGATCTCACCACCGCCGCCGTCCCCTCCGGGCGCAGGCTCAGGGAGCTGCCGTCGCGGTCTGCAAAGGTGTACATCTCCTTGGCGACGATATCGGTCTCCTGGCCGATGGAGCGGGCGAACAGGCCGGTATGCTCGAGCACCGGGGTGCGGATCTCGGCGTAGCCGTACCTGTCCATGACGCCGTCCAGGCGTTGTTCCATCCAGCGCCACCAGCGAGTCTGCTCCGGCAGCAGGTCACGCATGCCACGAATTACCCTGATGGGATCCACGCTTTCCTCCTGGAGTCCGGCCCGGGCCGCCGTGTCGCTGCAGTGTGCCGCATGTCGGCGGCGCCAGTCAACCTGCCTGCCTGGCCAGCCAGGCGGCGAACCCCCGGCCGAACAGCCAGTCGAGGGTGCCCGCCATGGAACGATGCAGCGGTGGCAAGCCGGGATCCGCCAGGCAGGGAAACCGCCAGGGAGGGAGCGATTCCAGGCCGCGGTAGTTATCCTTGTGCAACACGGTCAGCAACACCCGGCCGCGTTCCAGCTGCACCAGCACCAGCGGGAAGATCCGGCAGGTGTAGGGCTGGATGTCCGTGGTCTCCAGGCCGAGCTTTCCGGCAACGGTATACAGGCGGCAGCGGATGCGCCCCTGGGCGTCGCGCCGGGAGAAAATGCATCGGCCCCCGACCCTCTCCAGGGCATCGCCGTCTTCGTCCAGGAAGAAATCACCGGGCTCCCGGCCGGGCTTCGCCAGGCAATCGCGCAGGCGCGGCTCGGTACGCAGCAGGTGCCCGGCCAGCAAACGCCGGTGTCGGCGCAGGCGCCGCCGTTCCGCCGGGGTGAGCGGCACGAAAATGTCCGCGCAGCAGCTGCGCATGCGGCCCCGCTCGTTCCAGGGGGCACACCTTTCCGGCACACAGGCAAAACGGGTGTGCAGCACGGCCGGGTCTACCTTCACCTTGCCGGCGGTGAGCAGGCGGGGATCGTCCTCCACTTCCTCCAGCCAGTCGTCGAAGAAGGCATCCGCCTCGGCATCGTCGTCATCGTTGGCATCGAGCCACCTGGCCACCTCCGGTCTCAGGGCGAACTTGTACTTTTCCGGTTTCCGTCTCCTCGCCATGAACCCATCACCTCCTCGTCAACTGCACCTGTCGCGCGCCACGGTATACAGGGACAGGCCCGCCATGGCAACCCAAAAATAACAAGCAGTTACACGAAAAAAGCACTGGGCCTGTCCCCGCCTGTTTTTCAATGATATCAACGCGTTACTACAGACAACAACTGAACGCCACCAGGAGGGGGGGAGGGCCTGGAAATTGACAAGAAGACTGTAGTAATATATCCTACATGTAAGATACCAAACCACAAGGAGGGCGTCATGTACAAGCCAATCGCAAAAGAACGCAGGAAGTCGCAGCGGGTAACGGTCAGCCTGGTGGCCGGCGAGACAACCGGCGGCAAGTACTTCCTGCCCCTGGTCACGGACCTGGGCGTCGACGGGGTGCGCATCGACAGTCCCTCCGGTTTGGAGCGGCCCCGGGCTCACTACCTGGTCCTGGAGATGATCCTGCCCGGTTGCAAGGAGATCATCTGGGCCCGCTGCCGGGTCGTCCGGGAAGAAAAACAGGGATTCTTCCGGCGCCAGGCGCTGCGCTTCGTAAACATCTCCGCCGTCCACCGGAACATGCTGCGGCTGTACCTGCAGCGCTGCGTCGGCCGGGCCTGAAGATTTTCTATCGACATTTCCCCCGCTTGCCCTTAGTATCTCCTCCAGTCCAACCCATCCCCTGGAGGAGCGACCATGCGAAGAAGGCAGTACCGGCCGGCCACCACCGCCCTGCTGGCGTTGGCCTTGTGGCTGGGCCAAGGCTGCGGTGATTCCACCACGGTAGCCAGCAACGAAGAGAATATCATTAACGGAACCCCCGACACATCCGAAGAGCACCAGGCGGTTGTCTTTCTACTGGTCATCAGCGCCCACGGTGCCTGGTCATGTTCCGGAACCCTGATAACCCCCACGGTGGTGATGACCGCCGGTCACTGCGTGGTGGCCTCGAACGGCTCGGCCATCAAGCCCCAGGACGCAACCGTCTATTTCGGGAATGTCGTGGGCGGAGCCATGATGGAACGGGCCGTGGCCGGCGTCTACCCCCATCCCCAGTACCAGCCGATCGTTCCCGTGCCCAACGACATCGCCTTGCTGGCGCTTGCCGAGACAGCTCCGGATTCCATCGTTCCCATCCCGCCCCTGCCGCCCGAACTCGGGCTTACCCAGGACGACATCGGCACCCAGGTGGAGTATGCCGGCTTCGGCCTGGACGAAAACGGCAACTCCGGCCGCAAGTTGCACGTGTTCGGAACCGTCGACGTCATCTGCGGCAACCAGGGCGGTTGCCCGCTCAGCATGGTACCCTCCAGCTTCTGCGCCAAGATGGACGACGGTGGCACCTGCTCGGGAGACAGCGGCGGCCCGGCCTTCGTGGTACGCGACGCCGTGGAATACGTGGCCGGTATCACCTCCTACGGTGACTGGAGATGCACCTCCTACGGCTGCAGCACCAAGGTGGACGGCCATGCCTCCTTCATCCAGGACGTCATCGGCACCGACAAGCCCATCGGCGCCCGCTGTATCAGCCCGGCCCAGTGCCAGTCGGGATTCTGCGTCGATGGCTTCTGCTGCGACAGCGCCTGCTCCGAGCCCTGCCAGGCCTGCGACGTGCCCAAACAGCAGGGCTACTGCCTGCCGGCGCCGGATGGACACGATTGCTCGGACGGCGATCCCTGCAACGGCAGCGAGACCTGCCAGGGACTGGCCTGCACCAGCCAGGGCGACATACCCGACTGCAACTCTCTCGACCCCTGCCTGACCGGCTCCTGCCAGGCCGGCGTGGGCTGCGTCTTCCAGCCCGTGGCCGACGGTACCGCCTGCGACAACCTGAACGCCTGCGACGGAAGCGATACCTGCCGGGAGGGCCGCTGCCTGCCTTCCGGCCCGGCCCTGGATTGCGACGACGGCAACCCCTGCACCGACGATGCCTGCGACCCGCAAGGCGGCTGTACCCACAACCAGATGGCCGACGGCACCAGTTGCTCCGACGGGCTGGCCTGCAACGGCGAAGAGACCTGCCAGGCGGGCGCCTGCCAGGCCGGCAGTGCCCCCTCCTGCGACGACGACAACGCCTGCACTCAAGACAGCTGCGACGACGTCCTGGGCTGCCAGCACCAGCAGATGCCGGAAGGCAGCAGCTGCGCCAACGGCCGCACCTGCCAGAAGGGCCTTTGCCTGCCGGCTCCTTCCTCCGGTTGTTCGACAGGCGGCCGGCCGGCCGGCTCCTGGCTGGCAGCCTGGCTGCTGGGACTGCTGTGCCGGCGTCGCCGTGGCC
>QMME01000207.1 GCA_003647095.1 Deltaproteobacteria bacterium | reverse complement strand
GTCGCCAAGGCAGCCGCCACCACAATCAGGACGAGGGGCCCGATCAGTTTTTTCATTGGTCATCTCCTTCCAGTGCCAGCGGGTTGGGTTTACCTTCATCTAGCCCAGCCGGGTGTAGATTTCAAGATCCGGGAAGGTATTTCCGTGATTCCAGCAGGCGGATGAAACCGCTCCACCTGGTAAAAACCAGTTCGGCTTCACTGCTCGGCCGGCGCCATCTGCGTGCCAACAGGGCCGCTTTCATGCCGGCGGCATGGGCTCCGCGCACGTCGCAATCCTCGCGGTCGCCGACATGCAAAACCCGGGCCGGCTCGACGCCCAGCAGCTCGGCCGCCCGCAGGAAGGCCGCCGGGTGAGGTTTCAGGGCGCCGACCTCCTCGGTCACCACCCGGGCCGTGAAGGGCAGCTCGTCCAATCCCAGTGCCGACAGCTTGTCATCGAGGGGATAGTCGGATATCAACCCCAGGCGCAGTCCGCGGCGGACCAGTTCCGCGAGGACTCCGCGCAGGGAGCGATAGGGCCTGACCCGCTTGAAGGCCCGGGGCCAGGTGTCGTCGATCACCCGCCGGACGAGCCTCTCCGCTTGCTCGGCGCTGCCCCCGCGCACCTCGGCCAGGAGCCGGGCCTGCTCCCGGCGGAAATCGTCACGGGGCCCCTGCCCGCGCATGCCGTCGCGCACCCGGTGCAGTTGCCGGAAGAAATCCGCCAGGCCCAGCATGAGCCGCAGGTTGCGCAGCACCATGCCGCGCAGGGAATACAGCGTACCATCGACGTCGAGGGTCAACGCTTCCAGCAAGGTTCAATCCTCGGGCCACTCGTGCCGCCGCTGGATGCCCAGGTAATCGGCCAGCGACTCGTCCTTGCTCAGGTGCGGGGTCTTGACATGGGCATCGAAGGCCCCTGCGCCCAGGCGATCCTGCCGCCATCTCTCGAAGGCGCCGGGCTGCGTCCAGGCCAGCCGGGGGGCGCCCAGGCGCTGGCTGTTTCGCTTGGCGGCATACTCGATGTTGGCCTTGGCCAGGGCCTCGTCGAACAGCTGCAGAAAACGACGACTGGGCTCTTCTCCGGGCAGCGGCTGCTGCTCCGCCAGCAGGAGGTAACGCGGCAGCTGCCCGCCGGTATCCACGGACACGCAAAAGCCCGCCAGCTCCAGGCCCAGCTGCCGGGCGGCCTGGCTGACTGCCTCCACCACGTGGCTCTCGCCTACCTTCTCCCCGGTGAAGGAGATCATGTTGCCACCCTTGTGGCAGAAGGCTATCTGGGGAGTACGCTGGTAGAAGTCGACGACCTCGACGATGTCGTTCATGTCGTAGCGGTACAGCCCGTGGGAACCGGTCACCAGCAAGTAGTAGCGTTGCCCCTTCTCGAGTTGGTCGGCGGTCAACACCTGCGGATGCTCGTCCCGGCGGAGTGATTCGGGGATGAACTCCAGGAAGTGCCCGGTCACGGCCGCCACCCCGTGGCTTCCCCGGGGCGAAAGCACCACGGAGAAACTGCCCTCGGTGGCCGCGAAGCCGTAGTCCATGACCGGCAACTGCCCGAACCACTCGGGAAACTGCTTGAGGTAGAATGGTGCCGACCCGCCCTTCCAGCACAGCAGTCCACACAGGCGCGGCCAGACATCCGGGGGGCGCACCCGCCCGTGCGCCTGCAGCGATGATTCCAGGAGCCCGGCGACCCGGGGCAGGCGCTTCATGCGACGCAGGTAACGTTGCCGGCTTTCCGCGTCTATGCGCAGATCTTCTTTCAGGCTGCCCTGGCGCAGATCACGAATCAAGTCCGGGGCAAAGGCGGTCAGCTTGCGGCACATGAGCACCAGGGTGGAGGGATTGATGGCCGCCATCAGCGACACCCGGGTCATCAAGGCAAAGCGCATCAACAGGTAGTACTTGGTGTCGAGATCCTCGATGGTGAAGATCGACATGGGAATCTTCTGCAACTGCTCCCAGGAATCGAGGTCGGCGGGCGTGGGCCGTTGCCCTTCCCGGCGTCGCTCGGCACCGCGCATCATCCCCGTGGAGATGGTGATGGAGCCGAAGGGAATGCCGCCCTCGGTCTCACCCTCGACCCGGGGAGAATGCATGGTGAGGATGGTTCCCCGCACCACCCCGGGAAAGGCCTGGGCCACCTGCCGGTACCACACCCGGCGGGCGGTACGAAACTCTTCCAGGTAGGCCTCGGTGACGGGAACGTACTTGGCCGGGCCGGTAGTGCCGCTGGTGCGGGCGAAGTAGGGAGGCACGCCGGGCACCAGGATGTCGGGTTCCCCCTTCATCATGCGCCTGATGTAGGGCTCGAGATCGTCATAGGAGACCAGTGGTACCCGCTTCTGGAAATCGTCGATGGAGCGGATATCGGCGAAGCCGAAGCGGCGCCCGTACTCGGTGTCGCGGTTGCGTTGCAGGATCCGCAACAGTTTGGCCTGCTGCACCTGCCGCGGGTGCTGGGTGGCGATGACGAACCTGCCCCAGGACTTCGAAAACAGCAACCGGGCCAGGGCCCGAATAACCCCCCGGGGTAGAATCGGCAACAGGAAGTTGGCCAGGAACCTGAGCAGTCTAAATAGCCAGCGGCGAACCATGCATTCCTCCGCCCATCTTCATACCACAACAGGCACCCGTCCTCCAGCCACCGAAACCGAAAAGGCCTGGCTGCACAACGGCCAGGCCCATTCGGGTGATGGTGAAGAACCGCTGACCGGCGGGCCCCCCGGACGACCCGCCGATCAGAAAGTTCGGGGTTACTTCTTCTTCTTGGCGACCTTCTTCTTCTTGGCCGGCTTCTTCTTCTTGGCTACCTTCTTCTTCTTGGCAACCTTCTTCTTGGCCGGCTTCTTCTTCTTGGCTACCTTTTTCTTGGTGGCCTTCTTCTTGGTGGCCTTCTTCTTGGCTACCTTCTTCTTGGTGGCCTTTTTCTTGGTGGCCTATTTCTTCGTCGGCATCTTTTCCTCCTCCTGTCTTCGTGGCCTGTTCACTCCCACTGCTGTTCCGGGTACAGCCTCCTTCACCACCACATGTGAAGCACCGGTCCGGGCTCTACTCCAATGGCCTTGCAAAACACCCTACCCGACGCAACACGAAACGACCTGAGTTCTTTCAACGAGCGACCTGTGACGTGACAATACATTATATTGGAGGTAATATGTTGTCAACAGAAAAATATGCCCGCCGTCCGGTCGTCTCGCCGGGGCAATTTGACTTGAACCAGTGCCTGGAATAAAGAACTGGCAACACGCTTGAGGAGAAACCACACCATGAGCAAGGAAATGCTGATCAATGCCGCCATGTCCGAGAACGTCAGGGCGGCCATCGTTGCTGCCGGAAAGCTGTGGCAGTACTTCGAGGAAAGCGAACAGCTGCATCGTACCCGGGGAAACATCTACCTGGGTCGAGTGACCAGCGTCAGGCCCAGCCTGGATGCCTGCTTCGTGGACTACGGTGAGAAGCGCCACGGGCTGCTGCCGGCGAAGGAAGTGGTGCTCGCCCAGGCCGCCGACCCATCCAGATCCTCTGCCCACAACATCCGCAAGCTGGTGAAGCAGGGGCAGATGCTGCTGGTCCAGGTGGAGAAGGAACCCGTTGGTGAAAAGGGAGCACGCCTGACAACCGACATATCCCTGGCCGGTCGACACCTGGTGTTGATGCCCTATTCCGGTTCTCTCGGCGTCTCCCGCAAGATCCGTGATGGTGCCGCCCGTAAGCTGGCCCGCGACCTGGTATCACAGCTCAAGCCTCCCCGCGGCATGGGGTTGATCGTACGCACCGTGGCCGCCGGTGAGACCAAGCGCACACTGCTGCGCGACCTGAACTACCTGGTGCGACTGTGGAAGGACATCCAGGTACGCTCACGCAAGCTGAAGAAAACCGGCCTGGTCCACGCCGAGGCCGACCTGGTCACACGTATCCTCCGCGACTATTACGACAACGACGTGCAGAAGGTTCTCATAGACGGGGACCGGGCGCTGGAAAGCGCCCGGCATTTCTTCCGCCTGTTTGCTCCCCGCCAGTCCAGCCGCCTGCAACTTTTTCCCGGACCGGAACCCATCTTCTCCCACTTCGGCATCGAGGAGCAGATCGACCAGATCCACGAGCGCACCGTGGCACTCTCGTCCGGGGGCAGCCTGGTAATCGATCCCACCGAGGCCCTGGTGGCCATCGACGTCAATTCCGGCAAGATGTCCGGCAAACCCGATGTCGAACGAACGGCCCTGGAGAGCAACCTGGAAGCGGCCGAGGAGGTGGCCCGGCAACTACGCCTGCGCAACCTGGGCGGCATCATCGTCATCGACTTCATCGACATGAACAAGCGTTCCAACCGCAAGGAAGTCGAACGGCGCCTGCGCCGGGCCATGGCCGACGACAAGGCCAGGCACCGCGTCGGGCCCATCTCGGCCTTCGGCCTGTGCACCTTGACCCGCCAGCGACTCGAACAACCCCTGCGCCTGATCGGTTTCAACACCTGTCCGCGCTGCCAGGGAATAGGCTTGATTCGCTCGTCGGAATCGCTGGCCATCAAGGTCATGCGCGATCTGGAGAGCCACGCGGCCCGGCGGCGCCCGGGACGGGTGGAAATACGGGCCAACTGCGACCTGGCCAACGCCCTGCAGAATCGCTACCGCCAGCAACTGGCCCACCTGGAGCGGGAGGTGGGGCTGCGGGTGGAGGTCTTCGCCGAAGCCGGCCGGGATACGTCGTCATACGAGCTGCAGGTGCACGAGACACCCGCGGTCGGCGAAGCATACAACGAGGGAACCGAGAGCACCGATGTCGTGGCCGAACAGCCGCAACCCACCGGCAACAACCAGCGTGAGCAGGAATCCGCCGGCAAGAAGACTTCCCGGAGAAAGAGAAGGAGAAGGAGACGCAAGAAGTCCACCCCGACGTTGCCATGAGCAACGTCGGGGTTTCGTAATGTCCCGGTACCGGTACGGAAATCTTGGACATGCTTCGCAAACTGCAAAAGTCTCAAAAAAAAACTCCCCGGCCGTTACGCGAAGCGCTGTCTGTGCTCGCCGATTCAACCTGCAAAACTTCAACCCCGCAGTTGCAAAAGCAACTGCGGGGTATTCTTTTTGCCATTGTACCGGAATTGCGTTAGGATCACGCCGCAGGTGCTTGGGGCCACAACGAAGCGAATCTTGGTGATGCTGTGAACATGAGCACGGACGGCAAACCTTCATACGAAAAAAATCGCTCCAGTCCCCGGGCCCAGGCCGCCCTGGAAGTAGACGTGGAAGTGGCCGGGGAAATGAAAACGGTTCGCCTGCTCAGCCGCGATATCGGCGCCGGGGGGATGTTTCTGCGCACCGAGCAACCGGCGCCCCTGTGGAAGAAGGTCAAGCTTCGCCTGCAGGTTCCCGATGGTGATGACATCGAGGTGGTCGGAGAGGTGGTTCGTTCCGTACCTCCGGAGAAAGCCCGGCAGAGCAAGTACCCGGCGGGCATGGCCATTGCCTTCGACGAGTCATCGCGGGCCAAGCGCAAGCAACTGGTGGAACTGGTGCTGGACTTGTGCACCCGCCAGAGCCGGGAGGAAGAGCCACCGCCAAAACCACCCCGTCAACAGCAACCCGCCGCAGCAACCACCGCCAAGCAGCCGGAGCCGGCCGGCCCCGCCGCTGCCGGCAAGAGCGACGACATGCTGGACGAGATCGATTCCCTGCTGGTGAGCATGAGCGCCGATGCCGGCAGCGAGGCCGCTGCCGATACGGCGGCCAACGACGACCTGGAGCTGTCGATCGATGTGCCGGAGATGGTGGAGGAGGTGGAGGAAAACGAACCGCCGGCAACGGACTCACCCTCCGCGGAACAGGTGCAAGCCCTCTCCCGGCAACTCGCCGACTACCGGGCCTCCGTGGCCGGCGACACCCACTACCACACCCTGGGCCTGGATCTCGATGCCACCCCGGAACAGATCGAAACCGCCTACCAGGAACTCAAAGAACGTTTCCAGCCGGCCGTCTCGCAGCCCTGGCCGGAGGATCTCCGTCACCAGCTGGAACAGGTGATAAAGAAGATCCGCAAGGCCTATGCCATCCTCAGCAAGCCCGATCGCAAGCGCGCCTACGATTTTCTGCTCGACAACCTCGACGAGGAGTTCTGAAGCCGCCGGCCGCCCGGGAGCCGGCCACGGCCCGGCCGGGTTTCAATCGGCGGAGAGAATCCAGTCCGGTTCGACTTCTACGGCGCTGGACTCCTTGGCCTTCTGCAACTGCTCGTCGGTATTGCGCAGGCGGGATGACAACACCTGCAGGAAGGACCAGAGGAGTTTCACGCCGGAGGCGGGATCACCCTTGATGGTGTCGTAGAACTGCTTGCGACTGATGACGACCAGCCGCGCCTGGGTCAGGGCCTTGACCGTGGCCGAGCGGGGGGCGTTGTCAATCAACGCCATTTCTCCGAAAGCGGCGCCGGCGTCCAGCAAGGCCAGTTGCTGCCCTCCCTTGGATACCTCCACCCGGCCGTCCACCAGCAGGAACATCTCCTCGCCGATGAGGTTCTCTTCGATGAGCACTTCCCCGGGCTGGGCCGTCTTGATGTAGGTGCGATTCATCAGTTGCACCAGCTCGCGATAGTTCAGGTAGCGGAACAGCGAGGCCTTGCGAATCATGTTCATGCGCCGGCGCAGTTCCTGGGCCGCCTCCTGCTCGTCGTCGGCCACCTGCAGGTAGACCGCCGAGATGTTGTCCTTGCCCCCGCGTTCGTTGGCCAGGTCCACCAGCAGGTCCACCATGTGCTCCGCAGCGGCCTCCCCCACCAGCGATTGCAGTTCCCCCGCCCGCAGGTAGCCGTGCAGGCCGTCCGAGCAGATCAGGAAGCGATCTCCCGGCAAGACATCCAGGTGCAGGGTGTCGACCCGCACCTGGGACTGGATGCCCAGGGCCCGGGTGATGACGTTGCGATAGCGGACCTTGCCGGCATCCTTGCGGGAGAGCCGGCCGCGGCGTACTTGCTCGTTGACCAGGGAGTGATCGATGGTCAGCTGGTGACACTCTCCTTCCCGGAGCAGGTATACCCGGGTATCGCCCACGTGGGCGATGTAGGCTCCACTGGCATTGGCCAGCAGCAACGACAGGGTGGTGCCCATGCCATGGCGTTGCCTGTCTTCCTGGGCTGCCGAGTAGATGGCCTG
>QMME01000206.1 GCA_003647095.1 Deltaproteobacteria bacterium | reverse complement strand
GCAGCGGGCTCCGTCCGCGTCCGGGGCGCTGCAATCGTCGTCAACTTCGTTGCAGGATTCGCGGCAGTCGGCGTCCCCGTCCGGACCGGGACAGGGCGGCTCGCCCCGCGGCCGGCAGGCGCCCGCCTGGCAGTGGTCGGGGCCGTTGCAGAAGCTGCCATCGTCACACTCCTGGCCGTCGGGCAGCGGCTGATTGCTGCAGATCTGCTCCACGCAGCTGTCCGCGGTGCAGGGATTGGCGTCGTCGCAGTCGAAGTCGTTGCTACACGAATGGCAGTTGGGATCGTCGTTGTCAGTCTTCCCGTCACAGTCGTCGTCCGTGCCGTTCGTGCAACTGGGATCACTCATGGGCCCCTCCCGCCCGGGCCGGGGAGTCAGGTGGTGGGTGCAGCGGTGGTTTTCGCAGCTGGCCTCGGTGCAGATATCGCCGTCGTCCGGGCAGTCACCGTCCTGGTTGCACTGATCGATGATGCCATCACAATCATCGTCCTGGAGGTTGCCATCAACCTCCTGCCGGGGCGCGCAACCGGAATCCGGGTTACAAACACAGGCGAGCTGCAGGACGATCCCGGTTCGCTTGCGCGCCACGTCGCTTCCGCAGGCCCGGTAGAGAATCACCCCGCCGTCTCCATCGACCTCGACGAAGAACAGCGTCTGCCGTTCTTCGAGCCCCTCGAGCACCGTCTTTCCCGAGGGCGGTATGACGCTCTCCAGCCGGGCCCAGGCATCCTGTTCCGGTCGCGCGGCACCGGACAGCAGCTCGTTGCAGTCGTACTGCCGGGGATCGAGCGCCCACACCCCGGCCTGCCTGCTGCCGGCCAGGGCTTGCTGGTCGGGCCAGAGCACGTACACGTCCGCTGCCGGCAACCCATCCCCGTTCACCCCGAAGGCCACATCCAGATCCCAGGGGCCCGAGCTCACGAAGATGCCACAGGCACCTGTCACCCCCAGCAGGCAAGTCGCTATCAGGAAATATCTGCCCATTCACCACCTCGCCAGCAGCACCGTCTTCCCGGCTCGATGAAGCCGATTCTACCCACTCGGGAAGACAAAGAAAAGACCTGCCGGGCCGGCAACGTGAGGACCAGGATGTTCCCTCGCTCCTGGTTGTTCGTATCCGCTCCCACCTCTGTAATAAACGACCCCTTTTCTCAGCCGCGGCGGGCGCGGCGTTTCAGGTAGGCCGAGCCCAGGGTGTTGCGCAGCACCTCGTGGCAGCCGCCGCCGAAGAGCAGGAAGCGGGCGTCGCGCAGGTGCCGCTGCAGGGGGTAGTCCATGGAGAAGGAGTTGCCTCCCAGCACCCGGCTCGCCTCGTCGACGGCCTGCTGGCACATCTCGGTGGCGAACATCTTGGCCAGCATGCACTCCTCGCGACAGGGCCGGCCGGTGGCGATCATCCAGGCCGCCTGGTAGGCCAGCAGCCGGGCGGCCTGGTGCCAGGCCCAGTGGTCGGCGAACTTGGCGCGGATGAGCTGGTAGGCGGAGATGGGCTTGCCGAAGGCGCGTCGATCGAGGGCGTAGGCGGCCGCCTCCTCCATGGCCTCGGAGGCAATCGAGCAGGCCAGCAGCGCCGTCATCACCCGCACCTCGTTGAGGATGTCGGTGGTGTAGCGCACCCCGTCGCCCGGGCCCTCGCCCAGCAGGTTCTCCTCCGGCACCCGGACATCCTCGAACACCAGCTCTCCCATGGGAGCGCCGCGGGCTCCCTGTTTGTCTATGTGCCGCCCCACCGAGAACCCGGGCGTGCCCTTTTCCACCAGGAAGAACGACAGGCCCCTGATGCCGGCATCGGGATCGGTCTGGGCCAGCACGGTGCAGAAGTCGCACAGGGGAGCGAAGGTGATCCAGATCTTGGTGCCGTTTATCACCCAGCCGCCGTCGCGGCGCTCGGCGCGGGTGCGCACGCCGCCCAGGTCCGAGCCCGACTGCTGCTCGGTGAAGCAGATGGTGCCGATCTTGGTGCCCTTGATGGCCGGCACCAGCACCCGCTGCTTGATCTCCTCGGAGCCGAAGCGGGCCACGAAGTAGGTGCCCATGAGCGTCTGCATGGCCACCGCCATGGCCAGGCCGCAGGAGCCCCGGGCCAGCTCCTCGTAGAAGATCATCGAGGTGACGACGTCGGCCTCCTGGCCGCCGTACTCCTGGGGATGGCGCAGGCCGAGATACCCCAGCCCGGCCAGCAGCTGCCACAGGTCGCGGGGGAACTCGTCGCTCTCGTCGATCTGGCGCGCGCGTGGTTTGATCTTCTCTTCCACCAGCCGGCGCACGTTCTGCCGGAACAATTCCTGCTCCTCGGTGAAGGAAAAGTCCATAAGACCTCCGGGGGGGGCTGTTTTCCAGACCGTTCCTTATACCGCCGGCCGGCAGGGAAGACAACAGCGCGGTCAGGAAAGAGCGCTTCACGAAGACCTCAGCGGCCTCGCTCCTCGAGCACCATGTCGATGCAGATGCCGGCGGCCGGACGAGCGGGCGCCCGTTCCAAGACCAATGTCCACCCGTTCTTGCAATAATTGCAATTTATCTTGCATCAAATGCAACATGATGGTAATTTGCACGACATGAACACGATCATCCCGAACCCGGACCTGTCCCGCAGTCAGATCATCCACAATCTGGAACTGCTTTCCGACTGGTTACGGGTGAAGTTTCCTGACGAGCGCATCGAGTTGGTCGTTGTTGGTGGTGCGGCACTCGTCTTGCTGGGTCACAAGAACCAGACCAGGGACATCGATGTCTTGAGACCACACCCTCTGCCCGAATTCTTGCGACAGGGAATTCGCGAAGTTGCCAACCATGCCTGCAATCCCTCCGTGGAAAAACACCTTGAAGATATTAAAGCCATTCGACCAAGCGCCGGGGAGTTGAAGCTGGCAGTGGAGTTCTGCCTGAAGAGAGACCCACATCGGACCAACCGGCAGGACCTTGCCGCAATAGTTCGCAAGCTGGGGTTCGATCCCGATGAAATCTACTGAGCGACTGCAGGGTGCCGCGGAGCCGCTTCTGCTCTCGGCCTGGAACACACTGGGTCTGCCCTTCGATGTCGAGGCTCTCGACGAGAGGGAGCGGGGCATCATCGATCCGGAGGTGGCGATTCTGCTTACCGTGATGTGTTCCACCAGCTCACGTGCCCCCACGGACATCCCGGCGTGGATTCTGCGCTTTTCAGACATGGTCAACCACGGGAAGCTGAAGGCCCTCATGGTCATGCTGGGCGATAGACACAGGGAGGCCGTAGTCCGAAGGATGCGCCGGTGGCTGTTCGCAGCCTGCCCGAAAACTTTCAGAAGAGCCGTCTCCCTCCCCGATGAGGCTCCTGAAACTGCCGTTCGGGAGCTGCTGTCCCGGAGAAGCAAGATCGCTCCGGTCGAGGTCTTGGCAGAATCATCTGCCATGCTGCGCAACCGCCTGTTGTACGGCACAGGTTTTCGTGCAGATCTCATCAGTGTCGTCGAGGCGGTGCCGTATCCTCTCCGGGCCAACCAGCTGGCCCGGTTGCTGGGCTGCCGGGAATCCACCGTGTCGAGGATTTTGCGCGATCTGCGCGCCGCCGGTTTGCTCGACGGCCATAACCAGTTGTCGCGGGAGCAGGGAACCGCCCGGGGGATCTTCATATCGGTCGACACGCTGAGAAACATCATCAACCTGATCGATGCAATGGATTTCAGCTCGGAGGATCTGAGAAGCTCCGCCGTCTCGGGGATGGATCTGCGCTTCGACGGGATGACACGGTCGCTGGTGGAATCTCTCCTCCCCTGAGCCCGAAGGCCCGAAGGCCCGGGGACAGGCCCGCGGAAAAGCCATGTAATTGAAGGCCCGGGGACAGGCCCGCGGAAAAGCCATGTAATTCATCTGGTTACCGGAAGAGAGGGGTATTTTTCAGGATATGTCTTCAATATCAACATGTTGTCAAGGATATACCCATGCTGGGTACAGTAATCAGTGGATCCACAAGCGCTTTTTCTCGTGCCTGTCCCCGCTTTTTTCGCCCGCTTTTTTCGGGGGCCGAGCGACCAGCCGCAGGGGCCCCCTACAGTACGGCGCGCGTGCTCAGGAGCGGCGGCGGGCGTCCAGCGCCTCGAGCACCTTCTCCGGGGTGAGCGGCAGGTGGTGCAGGCGGATGCCCACCGCGTCGTAGACGGCGTTGGCGATGGCCGGGGCGGTGGGGATCATGCCCGCCTCGCCCACCCCCTTGGCCCCGAAGGGCCCGGCCGGGTCGTCGGTCTCGATAAAGAGCAGCTCCACCGGGAAGTCCATCTCCCCGGCGGTGGGGATCTTGTAGTCGCGGAAATCGGGATTGAGCACCCGGCCCTGCTCGGTGCGGATCTCCTCGTAGAGGGCATAGCCCAGCCCCTGGGCCAGGGCGCCGTAGGTCTGCCCCTCGAGAGTGAGGCGGTTGAGCACCCGGCCCACGTCGTGGGCGGCAACCAGGCGCAGGATCTTGATCTCGCCGGTGGCGGTGTCCACCTCCACCTCGGCCCCCTGGCAGCCGAAGGCGTAGTTCTCGGAGAAGTTGCCCCGGCCCCGGGACCAGTCGGGAAGCTCGGTGGGCGGATCGTAGAAGGCGCAGCCCACCGGCATGGTGCCCCCGGTCCGGAAGTGCAGCGCCCGCAGCACCCGGTCGAGTTCCAGGCGCAGGGCGGGGTCGTCGGGAGCCCCGCGGGCGAAGACGCAGCCGCCGGCCATCTCGAACTCGCCGGCCCGGGCGGCGTCGACGTCGAACTCCGCTCGCCGGTAGCCGGGATCTTTCTTCTGCAGTTCGGCAGCTTTCTTCTCGACCAGCTTATCGTACAACGGTTCCAGGGCGGCGAAGATCTGCCGGCGCAGCTCGGCGGCGGCCCGGCCGACGGCCTTGCCGGCCATGAAGGCTCCCCGGCTGGCATGGGTGCCCACGTCCCAGGGACAGGTGCCGGTGTCGGTGGGGTTGACGACGACCCGCTCCGGCTCCACCCCCAGCTCCTCGGCCACCATGCCCACCAGGGCCGCGTGCATTCCCTGGCCCATCTCCACCCCGCCGCAGTAGACGTTGATGTTGCCGAAGTCGTCGGGCTTGAGCATGATCCCGGAGCCGTCCGAGCGGTAGATGCGCCCGCCGCCGCCCACGTGAATGAGCGCCGCCAGGCCCACCCCGCGCCGCTTCGAGCCCTGTTGCCGCCGGTCCGGCCGCGGCAGCCGCTCGCCCACCTGGCGCAGGCACTCCTCCAGGCCGCAGGTGGTGACCTTGAGACCCATGGGGGTGGTCTCGCCCGGCCGGTTGCCGTTGCGCAGGCGCAGTTCCACCGGTTCCATGCCCAGCTCTGCTGCCAGCTCGTCGAGGCTGCTCTCGATGGCCCAGGTGACCTCGGGATTGCCGTAGCCGCGCATGGCCTGGCAGTAGATGTTGTTGGTGTAGACCAGCTCGGCATCGAAGCGGACGTTGGCCACCCGGTACAGCGACGTCGCCGGTAGCATCATCACCGAGGGATAGGTGGCCGCCCAGGAGGCATAGGCGCCGTTGTCCTGGAGCACGTCTATCTCGCGCAGCAGCAGCCGGCCGCCGTCGTCGCAGCCCTGGCGGATGCGCACCCGCGCTCCCTGGCGGGGGGCCAGGCAGGCGAACTCCTGCTCGCGGCTGTAGAGGATCTTCACCGGCCGGCCGCTTCTCCAGGCCAGCAGGATGGCGATGTACTCGTAGGGGTTGGTGTCCAGCCCCGAGCCGAAGCTGCCGCCCAGCGCCGGCACGATCACCCGGCTGTTGCGGCCGCCCAGCCCCAGGGCCTCGAGGGCGCGGTTGAAGTCGCGCTGGGCCAGGAAGGGTATCTGCGTCTTGGCCCACATGGTGAGGTTGCCGCGGGCGTCGAACTCGGCGACGCAGCCGGAGGTGCCCAGGCAGGCATGCTGCATGCGCTGCGTGGAATACACCCCCTCGACGATGTGCCGGCAGCGCCCGCGGGCCGCGTCCAGGTCGCCGCTGTGGTGATGGTAGCGCAGGTCGAGACGGTTGGAGCTGCGCGGGCGGCCGCGGGCATCGTGCTCGTGCACCAGCGGCGCCCCCGGCTCCAGCGCCTGCTCCGGGTCGAACACCGCCGGCAGCGGCTCGTACTCCACGCGGATGAGCTCCACCGCCTCGGCGGCGATGTCCGCATCGACGGCCGCCACCGCCGCCACCTCGTCGCGCAGGGAGCGCACCTTGTCGCCCTTCAGCGCCCGGTTGTCCTGCAGAAAGCCCACCCGCAGCTCGGGGGTGTTCTTCGCGGTGATCACCGCCCGCACCCCGGGAAGCCTCTCGGCGCGGCTGGTGTCGATGTCGACTATGCGCGCGTGGGGATGTTCCGAGAACTTGATGGCCCCGTGGAGCATGCCCGGGCGGTCGAGATCGTGGATGTAGCGGGCCCTGCCCGTGGCCTTGTCGGCGGCGTCGGGACGCGGCAGGGCCCGGCCGATGAAGCGGTACTCAACCATGCCCGCTCCCCTCCCGGTGCGGGCGCGGGCCGTCCCCGTCCGGGGAAAGCAGCTCGGCCGCCCGGCGCACGGCGGCCACGATCTGCAGGTAGCCGGTGCAGCGGCAGAGGTTGCCGGAAAGCGCCCGGCGGATCTGCCCGTCGTCGGGATGCGGGTTGCGCTCGAGCAGCCCCTGGGCGGAGAGGATCATGCCCGGGGTGCAGAATCCGCACTGGATGCCGCCCTGCTCGACGAAGGCCCGCTGCAGCACCGACAGCCGGCCCGGCTGCCGTTCGAGACCCTCGATGGTGGTCACCCGCCGGCCGTCGACCTCGGCCGCCGGGTAGAGGCAGGAGTTGACCGGGCGGCCGTCTACCAGCACCGTGCAGGCGCCGCATTCTCCCTGGCCGCAGCCTTCCTTGGTGCCGGTGAGCCCCAGGTCCTCGCGCAGCACGTCGATGAGCCGGCGGAAGCCCTCCAGCTTCACCTCCACCGGCGAGCCGTTGAGCTCGAAGCGGATGACCTCCATCACTCACCTGCCTCCCGGCAGAGCCCCTCCACCGCCCGGCGCACGAACACCTCCACGAGCCGGCGCCGGTAGGCGGCCGAGGCGCGCACGTCGTCGATGGGAGAGATATCCTCCGCCGCGGCCCGGGCGGCCCAGTCGATGATCTCCCGGTCGGGCCGCTGGCCGCGCAGCAGAGCCTCGGCGCGCTCGAGCCGCAGGCAG
>QMME01000205.1 GCA_003647095.1 Deltaproteobacteria bacterium | reverse complement strand
TTGCGGCCGAGGTGGGAAATCCTATCCTCCCACGGTCTCGACCTCCATCCCGGGAGGAGGCTCCAGGCGGAAAACATCGTCGGGCAACCGGCAGTTGGCCTCCAGGCTGCGCAGGTGGATGTACAGCCTCACCGCGGGCGAGGAGATCTCGCAGGTCAGACTCTCGATCATGGCCGGCAGGTCGTCGCGGGGAGCCTGCCCCTGCAGGCTGATGCGCCACAGGAGTTTCCCCTGCTGGTACGTCTCCAGGCGCAACGGCAACAGCCACTGGGGGTGGATCCACAGCAGCTGCCGCTGGCGGGAGTTTTCCAGCTCCACCAGGTAGCTGCCCGCCGCGCCGTCCCAGCTCAGCCGGGCCCGGGCATAGGCGATGAGCGGCGGCTCGCCCAGGAAGGTACGGGCCAGCTCCGCCCCGTCGAGCGGCACCGGCAGCACCCGGCCCAGGTTGGCCGGGGTGGCCCGCCCTTGCAGGAAACGGCCGTGCTCCATGTCCCAGAGGGTGAAGCGACGACCATCGGTAACCATGATGGACACCGCCTGCCCGAATATGCTCTCGGTCTCCAGGCGCAGGCGTGCCGGCCGGGCCGCGGCCACCAACGCACGCATCTTCACCCGCTGCCCGTGGCGGCGGGCCACGACCACCGCCGAGGCCCGCAGCGAGTGCAACGGCCGGCGGGCCCGGCGCAATCTCCGCAGCAACTGCTCGGCGCCGGGGGTATCTCCAGGCGGCGGGGGCACCAGCCGGGGCGGGCAGGCGCTCAGCAACAGGCAGGCCGGCAACAGCCAGGCCGGTGCGAGACGGCCCGCCCTCATTGCAGAACCGACAGGCTGTGCAACAGGTTGTAGAATCCCTGGGGCGAGTAGTAGGTGAAGGCCACGTCCCCGAAGGCCACCTGGTCGCCGTCGGCCAGTTGCCGGGGCTGGCTGGCATCCAGGCGGCGGCCGTTGAGCTTGGTGCCGTTGGTGGAACCGGCGTCCACCAGCAGCACCTGTCCGCCTTCCTCCCGGCGCAGGTAGGCGTGATGCTTGGACACCGTCAGGTGGGCCACCACCAGGTCGTTGGTCTCGGTGCGGCCCACCAGGATCTTGCCGGCCACGCTGTTGCGATCCGACTTGGCGATCTCCAGCACCAGGCTCTCCGGCCGCGGGGGGGTGGACTCCACCTGCACCTCCTGGCGTTCGTGATCGATCTTCATCTTCAGGGTGGAACGGTACTCGTTACGGGGATCCATCATGTCGGGTAGCTGGCGCTGTACCAGCACCGGGTTGCCGTGGCGCGAGGTGAATTCCTCCAGGGGAGAGGAACGGGCATCGGAAAGGTAGTCTGTTATGGACGCCATGGGCACCGTAGGCCCGGGACCCTGCGGTCCCCGGCAGCAATTTCCCTGGAATACTAGGCAGATGCAAATGGGTTGTCAAGAAAGCCACCACCGCGGCGCGCCCCGGCCGGCGGGAGGAAGGCAAGAGCGAGGTCGGTGCCACCGCGGAGTCGAGGAATCAAGACCGCCCCTCACCTTTCAACCGCCGTAGCCGTTCGACGATCTGGCGCCGGTCGCGCGGTTCGGGATCGGCCTCCAGGGCACGCCGGTACTCGCGCCGGGCCTGCTGGAGCCGGCCCAGCTTGAGCAGGGCGTCGCCGATGTGCATGATGATCACCGCCTCGCCGGGGCTGAGACGATCGGCCTGGCGCAGCAGCTCCAGCGCCTGCCGGTACTGGCCCTTCTGGTACAGCACCCAGCCCAGCGAATCGGTGATGGCGCCGTTGCCCGGCTGCAGGAGCAGGGCCCGGCGCACCAGCTGCTCGGCCTCGTCGAGATTCTGCTTCTGGTCGGCCAGGGTGTAGCCGATGAAGTTCAGCGCCGAGGCGTTGTTGGGTTCCAGGTCCAGCACCCGGCGCATGGCGGCGATGCTCTCCGGCACCCGCCCGGCTTTCTCGAGCATGGCCCCCAGGGAATAAAGCAGCTGCACCGAGCGGGGATTTTTCTCGATGGCCCGGCGCAGCACCGCAATGCCGGCGTCGGCCCGGCCGCCGTCCACCAGCAGGCTGGCCTTGGCCTCCACCAGGTCCAGCAGCTGCGGATGCCGGGCCAGGGCCTCGTCGAGCCGGCGCACTCCCTCGTCCACCTTCCCGGTCTTGCTCCACAGGGAGGCCAGGTAGCGCCAGATACGACCGCGGTCGTCGTCCTGGCTGGCCTTGGCCAGGGCCTGGAGCAGCACCGTCTCGGCCTGCTGGTAACGCTTGGAGTTGAGCAGGCAGTAGCCGCGGTTGATCAGGGCGTTGAGGTGAACCCGGGACTTTTCGGGGATGTGCTCCAGTTCGGCCAGGGCCAGCTCCCACTGCTTGCGTTCCTCGTAGAGGATGGCCAGCAGCAGGCGCTCGGCATTCAAGTTGGGATGCGCCTGCAGCAGCTTCTTGAGCTCGCCGATGGCCTCGTCGTGCATGTTGAGCTTGGAATACTCGTAGGCGATGAGGCGGGCGTTGCGCGGATCGCTGGCCCGCAGCTGCTCGAAGTAGGCCCGGGCCGAGGCGCGATCGCCGGCCTTGAGGTACAACCCGGCCATGTAGGCCATGTAACCGGGATTCTCCGGGCTGTATTCCAGCGCATCCTCGAACACGGCAATGGCCTCGCGGTAACGACCCTGGCGTTCCAGCAGGCCGGCCAGCACCTCGATGGTGCGGGTGTCGGCCGGTTCCAGCTGCAGGGCCCGGCGGAAGTAGCTCTCGGCCTTCTTCTCGTCCCCGCGCTCGAAGGCCAGGTCACCCAGGCGCCGGAAACCCTCGGCCGACTCCGGGTTGGCCCGGGTCATGCGCTGCAGCACCTGCTCCGCCTGCTGCTTGCGGTCCAGGTCCAGGTACAGCTGGGCCAGGCGAATGGCGGCCTCGATGTTCTTGCCGTCTATCTGCAGTACCCGTTGCAGCCGCTCGGCCGCCTGCTCCTTCTTGCCCGCACGCAGCAGGGCCACCGCCTGCAACATCAGCGCCGGCAGGTAGCGGGGATCGAGCCGGTGGGCCCGGGCCGCCTCCCGGCTGGCCTTCTCCCACAAGCCCTGGCCGGCATAGTACTGGCCCAGGGCGGTGTGCAGGTGGGCGGAGCCGTCGTCGTAGAGCAGGGCCTTGCGCATCTCGTAGGTGGCCTGCTGGTAGTCGCCGGCCAACTCGTGCAGGCGTGCCCGCAGGTAGTGTTCCAGGGCCCGGGCGCTGGTGGCGAGAGGTTCCGCCGCCGGGGAAGCCGGCTGGCCGGAAACGGCGCTCTTCTCCACCGGCCGCGGACGGGCCGCGGCACAGCCGGAGGCGGGAAGGACGATGACGACCTGAACGAGGAGCAGGTACGACAGGGACGCTTTCATGACCTGCCATGCTAGCCCATCCGGGCGCGCTTCTCAACGAAACTGCCGCACGAAACTGCCGCACCGGCAGACAACCACCATCGACGGTCACGATAGAGCAAGTTTCCGCTTGGGGGCCACATGGTTGACTTGCAGTAATTGTACCATTATAATGACCTTAAGTCAGATGTATTGGATGGAGGTATAAAACGATGTCCAAAGCAAGCGTAACCACGAGCGAGTTGAAGGCCAACTGCTCCAGGATAATCGATGGCGTGGCCCGGCGGCGCGAGTCGCTGGTCATTACCCGGCATGGAAAGCCAATCGCCAAGCTCGTTCCCGTCGACGTCGAACAGGAGAGTCTCTTCGGGTTCGCCGCGGGCAGCATCACGGTGAGGGGCGATATCCTGGAGCCACTGGACGCCGACTGGGAAGCGGCCGGCTCATGATCCTGCTCGATACCCATGTTCTGGTCTGGCTCGCCGAAGGGCTGGCCGAGTTGCCCGCGGCCGCCCGGAAAACCATCGACGCGGCGGCGCGCTCGACGGGAGTAGCCGTATCGGCAATCTCCTTCTGGGAAATCGCCATGCTCGACCAACGCGGGAGAATCTCGCTCTCGCAACCGATAGCCGACTGGCGCGAGCGGGTGAGCGCTACCCCGGGCATCATCGAGATCCCCATAGACGGCCGGGTCGCCATCGAATCGGTCTTGCTGCCGGGACCATTGCACACCGACCCGGCCGATCGCCTGCTGATTGCCACCGCCCGCCTGCGCGGATGGCGCCTGGCGACGCGCGACCGACGCATTCTGGAATACGGCGCGCTAGGACACGTGCGTACCCTGGCAATCTGAACCAGATATCCTGCCCGCACCTGCCGCCCGGCCGGGCCGCCGCGAGCGGCACTACTTTCCTTTGCCGTGGCGGCGCCCATGGGTTACCCTGGCCGGGTGAGCAAGACGACTACCAGCCGCTGGTGCAACCGGCTGCTCGTGGCCCTGGCGGTGTTGGCCGGTCTGCTGTTGCTGGGAGTGATAGCCTTGTGGCGCCTGGAATGGAAACCGCCGCCTCACCAGCTCACCGCCCGCCGGGGACAGGCCCGGCGTAGCGGGGCCCCGCCTCCTTCCCGCCTCGACATCCTCAGCTGGAACATCGGCTACGCCGCCCTGGACCGGGAGGCGGACTTCTTCATGGACGGCGGCCGGGGAGTGCGGGCCCGCAACCCCGAGCAGGTGCAGCGCAACCTGGCGGCCGTGGCCGAACTGCTGCGCCGGCAGCAGGCGGATATCATCATGCTGCAGGAGGTCGACCGCGACAGCTCGCGCACCTTCGCCCTGGACCAGGTCGAGCGCCTGGCCACCGAGCTGCCCGGCTACCAGTGGAGCTACGCCCCCAACTTCCGGGTGGCCTGGATCCCCGTGCCCCTGTGGCGTCCGCTGGGACGGGTGGAAAGCGGCCTGCTGACCATGTCGCAGTTTCCCCTGGCCAGCGCCCTGCGCCACCAGCTGCCCGGCCACTACTCCTGGCCGGTGCGGGTGTTCCACCTCAAGCGCTGCCTGCAGGAGATCCACCTGCCCGGCCCGGACGGTCACGACTGGGTGATCATCAACCTGCACCTGTCCGCCTTCGACCAGGGCGGTCGCCTGCGCCGGCAACAGATGGACTTCCTGCGCCGGCTGCTCGTCGAGCGGGCCGCCCGGGGCCAGCACCTGGTGGTGGGCGGCGACTGGAACCAGGCCCCGCCCGGCGTCGGTCCGGACAGCTTCCCGCACCGGGACCCGCTGCCCGGCTGGTTCCAGACCATGCCGGCGGACTGGCTGCCCGAGGGCTTCCAGTTCGCCTTCGTCCGGCAGGTGCCCTCGCTGCGGGCCACCAACAAGCCCTACCGGCCCGGGGAGAACTTCGTCACCGTGGTGGACGGTTTCGTGCTCGGCCCCGGTCTGCAGGTGCAGCAGCTGCAGTGCCTGTCGCTCGACTTCGAGTATTCCGATCACCACCCGGTCCGCCTGCGGGTGGCCCTGGCCGATGCGGCCGGCTCCACCACCCGGCCGGAGGCGACGGGCGGGCAGGAGGACGACTGATGGTATTCGTGTTCATCTGGCTGGCTGCGGCCGCGGGATTGTTCTGGTGGAACCACTGGCAGGCTCCCTTCATCGGCGTCCGCTTCACCGAGAAGATCTTCGGCGCCCCCCTGGGCGGGGAGTGGCTGTGCCTGGCCATCGCCGCCTACTGCGCCGTCCGCGAGCTGTTCCGGCGGCGGCGCCGGCAACCATGAAGACCTCCGCCCCGGTGGGAAAGCGTGCCGGCGCGCTTTCCGACATCGAGCACCTGCTGCTGGTCCGCACCGGCCACGCCATCGGCGACTGGCGACTGGTGGAACCGGGAGATCGCATTCTCGTCGGCCTCTCCGGGGGGGCCGCCTCCTTCGCCCTGCTGCACGTCCTGCAGCTGCACCGGCGCCGCTGCCGCCACTCCCTCGAGCTGCTGGGGCTGCACCTGCCCGGGCCCGACCCCGGCAACCGGCAGGCCCTGGCCGACGGCTGCGCCCGCCTGGGCCTGCCCCTGGAGATCGCCGGCCGGGCGTCGTCCGGGGACGGGCGCGGGCGCCGCGCCGGGGAGCGTCCCGCGACCAACCGTTGCCGCCTGCTGACGGGCCGGTTGCGCCGGCAGGCGCTCCGGCGCGGCTGCAACAAGCTGGCCCTGGGCCAGCTGCTCGACGATTTCCTGCTGCAGCTGCTCGACAACCTGCTGTTCGCCGGGCGCCTGGCCAGCATCCCCGTGCGCCAGCCGGGAGACGACGGCATCACCGTCATCCGCCCGCTGGTGGGAGTGGAACGCCGCCACGTCGAGGAGCTGGCCGGGGAGCAGGGGTTCGCCGCCCACCCTCACGCCGAGCCCGACGACGAGCGTTCGCGGCAGGCGCGCTGGCTGCTCCAGCAGATGGGCCGGGCCAACCCCCGCCTGGCGCGGACCATGCTGGCGGCCATGCGCCACGTGCGTTACTCGCACCTGTTTCCCCAATCATCCCCTTCCTGACCCCCTCCCCCCGGGGGCCCGTGCTGCGGGTGCAATCGAGCCCGTGGGGGAGGGTGGTCGGCCACAGGCCGACCGGGTGGGGGCAATCAGGCTGACCGGGTGGAGGGGTCTATCCCCCGCCGGGCGGGGCGGGCACCTCGATGACGTCGACACCCGGGGGAACGGTGAAGGAGAAGGCATCGTCGCGCAAGCCCACGTTCACGCTCACCTTGGAGAAGGTTATCTTGTTGAGGTTGCCGCCGGGATCTTCCAGCAGCGTCTGCACCACCATGGCATCTTTCCGGCGCACCACCATCCACAGGCGCCGGAAGCGGGCCGGCCCGCGTGGTACCAGTTCCAGCACCCAGGCATCGGGGCGCTGCAGGTCGGCCCGCTGCGAGAGGCTGATGCGAAAGCTTTTTTCCAGGCGCCCCCGTCCCCACAGGAAGGTCACCGCCGCGCTCAGCTCGGAGCTGATGAAGTGGCGATCCACCACCACCTGGGAAAGCTCGGGATCGTAGATGTAGAGCACCTTGCCGCTGACGATGAAGTGCTTGCGGTTGGGCCGGCGGTAGTCCCAGCGCATCATGCCCGGTTTCTTGATGTAGAGGAATCCCTGCGAACGCCGGGGGGTGCCGAAGACCCGGGAGGTGTATTCCTGGCTGAAGGCCGCCTTGAAATCACGCACCCCGTCGTAGAACTTCTGCAGCCGCTCCACCACCTGCCCGGCCTGGGTGTAGACCGTGTCCGGCTGGAGGTCCACCTTAGTTATGTTGGTGGTATCAGGAAGGACCGTAATTTCGTAAGT
>QMME01000204.1 GCA_003647095.1 Deltaproteobacteria bacterium | reverse complement strand
TATATACCGCTGCACTTCTTCATCTCCAGCTGCGTGGGCGGCATCTCCATGGTCATCCTGCTGGGAGTGATTTCCAAGCGCCTGTGGAGTCACAAGTTCGAGATCTCCCGCGAGCAGCTCGACCGGCTCACGGTGGGCCTGGGCAAGGGCGGAGCCATCGCCCTGGCCGTGTACTTCGCGGTCAAGCTGGTCGATATCCCCCTGGGCAACAAGTGGCACGAGCTGACCACCCCCTGGGGCGCCTGGTACCTGGTGGAGCTGCTGGGGTTCGTGCTGCTGCCCTGCGGCCTGTATGCCTACGGGCACCGCGAGCGACTTCCGGGGCTGATTCGCTTCACCGCCGCCTGGACGGTGGCCGGAGTGGTGCTCAACCGTCTCAACATCGCCGTGGTTGCCTTCAACTGGAAGTTCCCCCTGCACCTGCGCTACTTCCCCTCCTGGATGGAGTGGGTGGTGGTGCTGTTCCTGGTAACCCTGGGCATCACCATCTTCCGCTTCGTGGCCAGGAACTTCGCCATCCTGCACGATCATCCCGACTACCTGGCCCATCACTGAGGCCGGCAAGGAGGTTCCATGTTCTACACGTTGCAGGATTTCACCGCCCATGCCAAGGAATGGGGCTACTTGCTGGCGGGGCTCATCCTCGTCAGCTACATCCCCTTCTGGATTTTCTTGAACCGCCGCGCCACCCGCGGCAAGAAGTAAACCGCGTCTGACACGGGAGCCCACATGCAAATAGTCTGCATTTCACGTGGTACCTTGGCCGGGGGTCGGGCACTGGCGGAGAAGCTGGCTGCCAAGCTCGGCTACGATTGCCTGTCCCGGGAGGAACTGACCGAAGCCGCCACCCGGGCCGGCATCCCCGTGGGCAAGCTGGAGATGGCCGTGGTGCGCCGGCGCCCGCTGGACGAGCGGCTGGCGCTGGAAAAAGATCGTTACCAGGCCTTCGTCACCGCCACCCTGTGCGAGCGGGCCCTCAAGGGCAGCATCGTCTACCACGGCCGTACCGGTCACCTGGTGCTGCCCGGCCTGCAGCACGTGCTGCGGGTGCGGGTCATCCAGGATCCCGAACGCCGGGTGGAAATGGTGATGGAGCGGCTGGGGCTCGACCGCGCCAAGGCCCTGCGTTACCTGGAACAGGTCGACGAGGACCGCCAGCGCTGGGTGCGTACCCTCTACGGCACCGACTGGAACGATCCCGGGCAGTACGACCTGGTCGTCAACCTGTCCAACCTGGTGGTGGACAACGCCGCCGCCGGGCTGGTGCACATGTCGCGCCTGCCGGAATTCCAGGTCACCCCGGTAGTGCAGCGCACCCTGCAGGACCTGCTGCTGGCCGCCCGTTGTCGCCTGCAGCTGGGCAGTGATCAGCGCACTCGCGACATGGACGTACGCGTCACCGCCCAGGACGGGGTGGTGACGGTCACCTACCTGCCCCGCGACGCCCAGCGCCAGGAACTGCTGCCGGCGGCGCTGGAGGGAGTGGAGGGGATCGCTTCCATCCTCTGCACCATGGCCAGTACCAACGTGCTGTGGATCCAGGAACGATTCGATCCCGCCAATCCCGCGCTGGATCAGCTCATCGACGTGGCCGGCAAGTGGAACGCCGCCGTGGAGATGCTGCAGTTGACCGGCGAGGAGGTCGAGCCGGAGCGGGCGGCGGCCGAACCTTCCCCGCCGGCGCCGGCCCCGGCGGCCGACGGCGGCATTCTCGACGACGCCCAGGCCCCGGCGAGCGAAGACGAAAACCTGGCCGCGGTGCGCCAGCGCCTCATCGAGGCCGGGCGGGCCGGCTCGGTGCGACGGGTCCCGGCCAGCTCCGCCCGCCAGGTGCTCAACGCCCTGGACCGCTCCGCCCCCTACAACCTGGTGGTGATCGGCGAGGTGTTCTGCGACAAGAACCATGCCGCCCAGACGCGTCTCACCGCCGAGATGGTGGGCATGCTGGCCGAGAACCTGCGCGTGCCGGTGGTGGAGCAGAAGGACCTCAAGGCCCAGTTCCTGTTCAGCCCCGGGCAGTGGGTACGCATGCTGGTGCTGGGCCTGCTGGCAGCCACCATGTTCCTGCTGGTGTTCACCCACCAGTTGCCGGTGGGGGAGTTCCTGGTGAAACCGGGCACCAGCAACCGCATACTGGCCGTGCTGGCGGTAGTTGCCTTCGTGCCGGCGTTCGCCTTCTGCTACGGCACCTTCACCCGCCTGCTGCTGCGGCTGCTGCGCTTCGAATAGGGGAAAGCCGAAATGCCTGATTTCCTGATTGCGGACAAGTTCATCGTCATTGACTGGCCGGTGGTGGTGCAGGTAGTACTGCTGGGCTTCATCGGCGGGGTGCTTTCCGGCTTCATCGGTTCCGGGGGAGCCTTCTTCATGACCCCGGGCATGATGAACGCCGGGGTGCCGGGCTCCATCGCCGTGGCCAGCAACATCACCCACAAGTTCGGCAAGGCCATGATCGGCGCCAAGCGCCACGGCGAGATGGGCCACGTCGACAAGCGGCTGGCCGTGCTCATGTTGATCACGGCCGCCGCCGGCATCTCCCTGGCCGCCTGGGTGATGGTGCTGATGGGAGCCAAGGGCAAGGGAGGCAGCCGCAGCGCCGGCGCCGATCTCTACATCAGCGTGGTGTTCGTGGTGGTGCTGGCGCTGGTGTCGCTGTCCATGCTGCGTGACATCATCCGCTCGCGCCGCGACGTCGAGGCCAAGCCTTCCACGCGTATCGTCGATTTCCTCAACAAGCTGCGCCTCTATCCCTTGATTCACTTCAAGGTGGCCGACGTCAAGGTCTCGCTGTGGGTGGTGCTGGTATGCGGCCTGGCCACGGGTTACCTGGCCGGCACTATCGGCGTGGGAGGTTTCATTGGCGTGCCGGCCATGATCTACGTCTTCGGCATTCCCTCCCAGGTGGCCGCCGGCACCGAGCTGTTCCTGGCCCAGTTCATGGGGGCCTGGGGGGCCATGAACTACTGCTACCGGGGCATGGTCGACATCCGCCTGGTGCTGTTGCTCTACGCTGGCTCGCTGGTGGGCATCCACCTGGGGGCCTACGGCACCAAGGTGGTCCGGGAGGTCATCATCCGCCTGGTTACCTCCGGCATCATCCTCATCTGCGTGCTCAGCCGGGCGGTAGCCATTCCCGTGTACCTGCGCCAGCTGGGCTACCTGGACTACGCGCCCTCCCTGGACGCCTACTTCAACACCGCCAGCAAGGTGCTGCTGTATGCCAGCGGCATTTCCGGCACCCTGATCATCCTGGTCTTCGTCATGCGGGCCTACTTCCAGCGCCGGCGCATACAGTCGTCGCTGCTGGCCACGCGGGGAGGATAGCCGCCATGGACGCCCGGCAACTCGAGATACTGCTCATCGACGACGAGGATATCGTCGGCAAGCGCCTGCGACCCATGCTGGAGAAGGCCGGCTACCAGGTGGAGGTGTTCACCAGCGGGCGCGAGGCCATCGAGCGACTGGCCCGGAAGACCTTCGACATCGTCATCAGTGACGTGCGCATCGACGAGGTCGACGGCCTGGAAGTGCTGGCCGCCGTACAGCAGCACTCCTCGCGCACCAAGACCATCATGATCACCGGCTTCGCCACCCTGGAGCTGGCCCGGGAGGCGCTGGCCAAGGGTGCCTTCGAGTTCATCGCCAAGCCGTTCTACCCCAAGGATCTGAAGAAGGTCGTCGACAAGGCTGCCGCGCAGTTGCGACAGGAGTGAGTCGATGACACCCGCGAAACGCCAGGGCGACACGACGCCTCCAGCAAAGCCGGCGCCCTCTTTCGGAGACGCCCTGGCCCAGGAGATCTTCGCCGGCCGGGACCTGTCCCAGCCCGACCCGGTCGACCAGGCGTTGCTGCAGCGGCCGACCATAAGCTTCCGCCTGCGCCTGATCCTGGCCTTCTCCCTGTTCTTCCTGCTGGCCCTGGGTATAACCCTGTGGTCCATCCGGGTGCTGGGCACGGTGCAGCAGAAGATCCTCTTTCTGGAAGTGGCCGACGACTTCAAGCTGGAATTGCAACAGGCCCGGCGCTTCGAAAAGAACTTCCTGCTCTACGGCAGCAACCTGGAAGACGCCCTGGAGCACGTGCAGCAGGCACACCGGCTGGCCCGGGAGAATCGCCAGACCTTCCTGCAGGTCATGGGTGCCGAGGGCGTCATCACCCTGGAAGAGCACCTGCAGCAATACGCCCAGCTGCTGTCGACCCTGGCCCGGGACCGTTCGGCGCGGGAGCAGCAGCAGGTTCGCGAACACGGTGGCGCCCTGCTGGTGGCCGCCCAGGGGCTGGTGGAGGGTGAGCGCCGGCTGGTCCACGAGATGCTGGGATTGGCCCGCCGGGTGCCGTTCGTTTTCCTGCTGGTGCTGTTCGTGCTCGGGGTACTGCTGGTGTGGTTCCTGGGCCGGCAGGTGCTGGCCACCCTGTCGCGCTTCATGGGCTACACCGAACGCATCGCCGTGGGCGATTTTTCACCCATCACCCCCGCCCGCAAGTACCGTGACGAGTTTTCCACCCTGGCCCTGGCTCTCAACCGCATGACCCGGGAACTGGATCGCCATCACCGCATCCTGGTGGAGTCCCACAAGCTGCGCGCCATGGGCAACCTGGTGGCCGGGGTGGCCCACGAGTTGAACAATCCCCTCAACAACATCATGCTCACCGCCTCGTTGTTCAAGGACGACTTCCCGGAACTCGATGACGACGAGAAGCTGGACATGCTGGCCGACATCATCGGGCAGTCGGAGCGGGCCCGGCAGATAGTGCGCAACCTGCTGGACTTCGCCCGCGAGAGCGAGACCCAGCTGGAACCGCTGGCGGTCAAGAAGATCCTGGAAGAAACGGTGCAACTGGTCGGCAACCAGCTCCGGGTCAAGAAGATCAAGCTGGAAATGAACATTCCCGACGAATTGCCGGCGGTCCACGGCGACCGGCAGCTGCTGCAGCAGGTGTTCATGAACCTCATTCTCAACGCCGTGGACGTGCTGCCCGAGCGGGGACGCATCGTCATCAGCAGCGACACCGGCAAGCGGGAAGGATTTCTGGCCATCGACATCAACGACAACGGTCCGGGCATTCCGGAACACATCCTGGGCCAGATCTTCGATCCCTTTTTCACCACCAAGCCCAAGGGCCAGGGAACCGGTTTGGGCCTGTCCGTATCCCGCGGTATAGTGAGGAAACTGGGAGGTTACCTGTTCGTCGAGAGTGAACTGGGCCGCGGCGCCACCTTCAGCGTGCTGCTGCCCATCACCTCCGTACCAGCAACGGTGGGCGCCGGCGGCAGTTGACGCGTGCACCGGCAGGAGGTTGCTCACATGGCCATGATCTGTCTCTCCTCTCTGGCCGGTTGTCCCGGCGAGGAGGTAGCCCGGGAGGCGGCCCGCCTGACCGGCAGCGAGTACGTCGGACCGGAACTGCTGACCGCGGCCGCCACCGGGGCCGGGCTGCCGGTGGAGAAGCTGCACCAGGCCCTGACCACGGCGCCGAGTTTCTTCGGCATTACCCTGGCCACCAGGCGCCGTTGCCTGGCCCACCTGCAGGCGGTATTGACCGGGCGCCTGCTGCAAGGACCAACGGTGTTCCTGGTGCCTTACGGCCACCACCTGGTCCGGGGCATCTCCCACCTGCTCAAGGTACGCCTGTATGCCCCCGGGGAGGTCCGGGCGCAGTCCTGGGCGCAGGCGCGATCCTGCTCCGCGGCGGAAGCCGTTCGCCGGGTGCGCGAACAGGACCGGGTACGGCTGCTGCTGGCTCGCCTGCTGTTTTCCGCAGACGACGACGACAACGACCTGTTCGACCTGGTGGTCAACTCTTCCCACCTGGACGTGGAGGCAGCGGCCCAGGTGGTTGCGGAAACGGCGACCCAGCCCCGCTACCGCGAGACCTCCTACTCGCGCCAGTGCCTGGAGGACCTGGCCCTGGCCAACCGGGTCAAGGCGGCACTGGTCGGGGAGGACGACGAGGTGGAGGTGACCAGCTCCGGCGGGCTGGTGCGCCTGCGAACCCGGGTGACCGGGCGGCGTTCACGCAGACGCCGGCAACGCTTGCAGCAACTGGCCGAGCAGGTCGACGGGGTGATGGGGGTGGAGCTGGAACAGGTGGATGACTTGATCTCGCGCATTACCCGGCCCCTGCGCTAGCCGGCGGTTGCTCCGCTGGTGGGCGAAGGCCACACAGGAATCTCCAGCCGACTGGAGGCGACATGACGGAGCAGGAAGGAAAAATCAAGGTCATGGTTCTCGATGACGAGCACATTGCCGTCAAGACCCTGCAGCGGGTCCTCGGCAAGGCCGGCTACCAGGTGGAGGCCTTCGAGGACCCGCACCAGGCCCTGGCCCGGCTGGAGGAGACCTGCTTCGACATCGTGGTCACCGACGTGGTCATGGGTGACATCGATGGCATCCAGGTGCTCAACAAGGTACGCCAGGTCTGCCCGCAAACCCGGGTCATCATCATCACCGCCTTTGCCATGATGGAGATGGCCCGCAAGGCCATGGAGAAGGGAGCCTTCGACTTCGTGGCCAAGCCCTTCGACGCCCAGGCCATCCGCGAGGTGGTCGACCGCGCCGCCCGGCAGGACTGACCCGCCTCAGATTCCTCCCCCCTGTTCGAAATGCTCGTGGCGCACCTGCGCCTGGGTCACCCGGGTGAAGGGGGGCACGCTCTCGGTCAACCAGACGTTGCCGCCGATGGTGCTGCCGCGGCCGATGGTGACCCGTCCCAGGATGGTGGCTCCCCCGTAGATGACCACGTCGTCTTCCACCAGGGGATGGCGGGCGATACCCTTGACCGGGTTGCCGTTGGCGTCCAGGGGGAAGCTCTTGGCCCCCAGGGTCACCCCCTGGTAGATGCGCACCCGCTTGCCGATGACACAGGTCTCGCCGATGACCACCCCGGTGCCGTGATCGATGAAGAAGCTCTCGCCGATGCTGGCGCCCGGGTGGATGTCTATGCCGGTCAGCGAGTGGGCATGCTCGGTGATGATGCGCGGCAGCAGCGGCACCTGCAGGCGGTACAGGACGTGGGCCAGGCGATAGTTGGTGATGGCCAGTATGCCCGGGTAGCAGAGAATGGTCTCGTCGGGAGAACCGGCCGCGGGATCGCCCTCGTAGGCGGCCTGCACGTCGCTGGCCAGCAGGCGCCGCACCTGGGGCAGGGCCGCCAGGAAGCGCCCGGTCAGCTGGCG